>DATFDA010000110.1:0-7891 GCA_035252525.1 Candidatus Angelobacter sp.
CAAATCGAATTCAACGCAGGACCGGTACTCGCCGATCAGGCAGCAACGCCGGTGATCGCGGTAGAAGACGTGCACAAGTATTACAACCTGGGAGAAACCAAGGTGCACGCGCTGCGCGGAGTAGATCTGAAGATTGAGCCAGGCGAGTTTGTGGCCATCATGGGATCCAGCGGCAGCGGCAAGTCAACCTTCATGAACATGCTGGGCTGCCTGGATAAACCGAGCAGCGGCAAATATCTCCTGGAAGGAACGGACGTTTCGCAGCTCGACAAGAAAGCATTGGCCGCAATCCGCAATAAGAAGCTGGGATTTGTTTTTCAGGGTTTCAATCTGCTCTCCCGGACCACTGCGCTCGAAAACGTGGAACTGCCGACCCTGTACGCAAAGATGGAAAAAGAGCAGCGGCTGGAGCGGTCAAAAGAAGTGCTGACGCTGGTTGGTTTGGGTGAACGGCTGGACCACTTCCCTTCCCAGCTTTCCGGTGGACAGCAGCAGCGCGTGGCAATTGCGCGAGCACTGGTGAATAGCCCATCGATTCTGCTGGCTGATGAACCCACGGGAAACCTGGACAGCCGGACGTCTGTGGAGATCATGCAAATTTTCCAGGCGCTCAACGACCAGGGACTGACCATTGTGCTGGTCACGCACGAACCGGACATTGCGGAATTCGCCAAGCGCATTGTGGTGTTCCGCGATGGCAAGATCCGGCGCGACGATCCAGTGCAGAAACGGCCGCGGGCGGCGGATGTACTCAAGACGCTGCCGGCGATTGATGAGGACTGAAGCAGTTCGCGTTGGGCTTCGATACGGTCCCGGGTTGGCAATTTTGGCAATTCCGGCGATTTTGGCAATGTTTTGAATGACGGGGGTCATTATGGATTTACTGGCAATTTTACGAATCGCAATCAGGGCGCTGGCGCGCAACAAGATGCGTTCACTGCTTACGATGCTTGGCATCATCATCGGCGTGGGCGCGGTAATCGCAACCGTAGGTCTGGGACAGGGAGCACAGGAGCAGGTGCAGAACCAGATCGCATCCATGGGCACCAACCTGCTCTATATCAGCTCGGGCAGCGTTAACAAAGGCGGAATCCGGCTGGGCGGCGGCGCAACCAAAACGCTGGTGAATGACGATATGAAGGCCATTCTGCAGGAAGTACCAACCATTGCAGAAGCCGCTCCGGGAGCAGGCGCGAGCGCGCAAGTGGTGTCCGACAACCAGAACTGGTACACGCGCGTAACTGGAACTGAGCCGCAGTACTTTGATATTCGCAACTGGACGTTTGCTCGCGGCGGCAACTTCACGCCGGACGACGTGACCCGCGCAACCAACGTGGTTGTTCTGGGCGCGACGGTACAGCAGAACCTGTTCGGCAATTCTGATCCCATCGGCCAGACGGTGCGCATCGGCACGCTGCCCTTCCAGGTTGTGGGCGTGCTCACAGCGAAGGGACAATCCGGACTGGGACAGGACCAGGATGACGGCGTCTACGTGCCGATCACCACGTTGCAGAAGAAAATTACCGGGCAGGATTGGTTGCAGTACATCATGGCTTCCGCTACTTCGCAGCCCGCTAGCTATGCCGCGCAGGGGCAGATCACTTCCCTCCTGCGTGACCGGCATCGCATACGTCCGGGACAGGATGATGACTTTACCGTCCGCAACCTGGCTGACGTAGCCCAGCTTGCAGACGAATCGTCCAAGGTCATGACTCTGCTTCTGGCCTCGATTGCCGGTGTCTCGCTGATTGTTGGCGGCATAGGAATCATGAACATCATGCTGGTTTCAGTGACGGAGCGGACCCGGGAGATCGGAATCCGCATAGCGATTGGCGCAACCGAAGGCGATGTCCTGCGGCAATTCCTGAGTGAGTCCGTGGTGCTGAGCCTGGCTGGCGGGATCGTGGGCATTCTGTTCGGAGTGGCATCCAGCATCACCATCACCAAGCTGCTGGGATGGAACATTCTGGTTTCACCCGCAGCCATGGGCGCGGCCGTTGTCTTCTCCATGGCGGTGGGAATCTTCTTCGGCTTCTATCCAGCGCGCAAAGCAGCGGTGATGGACCCGATTGAAGCCTTACGTTTCGAGTGAGACTTGACCCCCCTTGCTCGAGAAGGAGGCCCGGCATATTCCATGCCGGGCCTCCTCTTCTTTCAGAGCCAAGGGGTGACGGAAAATCTGTACTCTTCTCTGGCAGAAACTACGCGAATGCCAGCTTGTGAACAATGCCGTTGATAGTTTCCTGGATCTCTTCCAGGATCACCTCAGGGATTCCAAGATTTGCTGCGCGCAACGCGGCCACCGGATCTTCAATAAACAAAATCACATTGGCCGGAGAGCTGTTCAGCCACGTGTTGAGCCGGCGTTCGTGACAATTCAGCTCCTGCAGCATACGATCTCCATTGTGTGCGGAGAAATGCGCCATTGTTTCTTCCTGCCTTGATGATTGAGACACGCCAGGCCGCCGACCAGAACAGAAAATGCAGGTTTTTTCATGCTGCTCGCAAATGTGGAGAACCTGCTGAATTGAGGGATGTTTACCTGCGGCTTTAAGGTGGGAGGAGAGCGGCGCCGCGAGCCATCAGCCTATCTTTATATCTTTACAAAACCATATCCTGCTTATCCGACAATTCCTGCTCGGCCGGGTTTCCTCTTATGAACGCTTATTTAGCTTGGCCGTGATCCGGTCTTATACGGGGCGCCGGGCAAAGGGAGGAATTACATGAGATCTTTAAGAGCATTGGTAATGGGGGCGGCGATGGTTACGGGGGTTTCCGCCCTGGCCTCAGCCCAGCCTCTGCCGCAAAACTGGAATTACGGCTACAAGAATCATGATCGCGACCGGGACCATGATCGCGATAAAGACCGGAACCGCCGGGTTTACGGTGACTACGACCGAGGTTATTACAACAATGGATACTATGGGCGGAATGACTCGCGCTGGAGAGACCGCGATGACCGGCGATACCGCGATCGCGACGACTGGCGCTGGAGAAATCACAATCGGGACTGGAACCACGATGGCGACCGCCGTTAGTTCAACAGATTGACGTTAACTCTCGAGAGCAAAAGCGGAGCACGCAAAAACGCGCGCTCCGCTTTTTCATTCAGCAGCTCAACCGCCGTTCGCAGCGCAACCGCCGATCTCGTGTTTCCGCAAGTTGCTTGCCGCGAATCAATTCACACCGTTTTACTGGTGTTCAACGTCCCCGGCGGCCACTATGTCATTATCGAGCTCCACGAACAATGCGCGAGTGTTGCTGATCACGTAAATCGCCATGTTCTGCTGGCCAAGGAAGCTGCTTTGCAGAGTCAACGGGCCGTGACCGGTCGCATCCACCGTATAGCTTCCGGTAAGAGATGTTCCGCTGGAAGTGGAGCCTACATTGTTCGCATCCATAATCGCGGTAAAGTGGCCGGTACCGTTGGCGTTCACTGACGCAATGGTATCCAGTTCGCCGTTCCCCGTCGCGGCAATGTAGTTAAGCCCATAGGTGCCCTGGAACGTACCGGTGGAAAGCGTCCCGGTCTGCGGGAATGCCGCTCCGCTCACCACCAGCCCGGTATCCGTCTCCAGCAACTGGACGCCGTTGGTTGTGGGGTAAAAAACAAACGTAAGCGTGCCCAGAGTTGCCGTGGTGATGTTGGCGGTGCCGCGCCCGCTGGCGTCAATGGAATAAGTGCCTGAGATGGCAACGTTGGGCGCGACTGAACCGGCATCATTCAGGTCTTCAATTCCGCTGGTAATCGTTCCAGTTCCATTGGAGCTAAAGACCCCGCCGGCCGCGAAAGGCCCTTGGATCCCCACATCACTGCCTGCCACGGTGAAGGCAAATGGACCACTGAGAGAAGCTGGGCTGATAGTGCCGCTCTGGCGGAAGGCATCGCCCGCCAGCGCCGGCAGACTGTCAGTCTCCACCAGCTTGATGTGGTTGGCGTCCACCACGTAGAAGGCAAAGTTCTGGGTTCCACTCGCGGTGGTAATGGAAGCGGTGCCGCGCCCATTGGCCGCAACCTGAATCGATCCCGCGCTGATGGGGCTGGCCGTGATGATCGCTCCGTCGTCAGACTCGTCTTGTACGCCGCTGGTGACAGTGCCGCTGCTATTGGTGGTAATGGAGCCCACTGCGGCCAGTGGGGCCTGTACGGAATCAAGCCCGGTGAGGTTGAAAACAAACGTACCGGCCAGCGCGGTAGTAGAAAATGCAGAGGAATTCACGAGATCGAGCGAGCCGCTGCCCACCGCTGATTGCTCAAAGCGCGTGACCAGCGCGCGATTGTTGGCCACAATCACAAATACCAGGTTGAAATTGCCGGCTGAAGTAGTCAGGCCCATTACGCCTCTTCCGTCTGCCCGGATTGTGTAAGTTCCGGTTACCGAAGCGTTGGTGATGGGGCTTGGAGCTTCATTGATGTCCAGCACGCCTGAGCTTACATGGCCGCCACCGTCGGCGGTAATCATGCCTGCCGCAGCAAAAAAGCCATTTGCATCGCTTCCGGAGAATGACATGGCAAAAGTGCCATTGAGATTGGCGTTGGTAAAACCGCCCTGAGGCGTTGGATTGCTGTTGGACCCGCCACAGCCTGCCAAAAAGATAGAGAAAAGAGCTACTGCGACTACGACAAACAAGCGACTGCACCGCATAGTCATCACCTGACTGGAGTGAGGTTTATTTTACCCGTTTCGAGCCGAGCTGCCGAACCCAGGCCCCACAGGCGCCACGGCAGCGAGTGGACGCCTTCTGCCTTTAAACACAAATAGCACGGGATTGTTGCACAATCCCGTGCTGCTCATTCCGGTCTGCTATTCAGCATGCCGCCGCTCTAGATTGCTCTTATTTCGCGCCATTCTCTTCATCGCTAGCTGGATCGCGCAACGGTTCCTTCTGCTCTGGCGCACTCAGCTTTGCTCCGGCGAGCTGTTCCAGGTGGCTGCCGTACTCCCGCAACCAGTTTTCGAAAGAGGTCTTCTTCTCGTTTTCCATCATCATGGCCCGTACTTCCTTTGATACCAAATGCGGCGGGCAACATCATTTACTTGTTAGTTACCCCGTGTGTTGAAGGTAACCCATGACACCTCATATATATCTGAAAGAACTCTTGAGCAGCGGTTAAGAATTGATAACCCGAGTTACTGTTGTCCGTGTCGCTTCTCTCCAAACCGCCTTGGGGCCATCCGGTCCCTTTCCCTGTGAATGCGCTTGCTGAAGCGGGCTCGGCGGGGAAGTCGGCCTCGTCTGGACTATCACTATCTCCACCAGATCGACCAGACGGCATCCACGGTGGTGTGTGTAATGGATGAGGCAAACAGCCGCCGCTGCGTGCGCCATGCCCGGCCATAGAAAATTCCGGCGATAGTCGCCAGAATCACATAACGCCAGTTGAACCCTGCGCCCTTGTTGAAGTGTGATAGCCCAAACAGCACTGAAGCAAGCAGCAATGCCCGCCCGCGGGTCATGTGGCGCTCAAGCAGGTTCTGCACCAGGCCGCGAAAGAAGAGTTCCTCCGGCAGCGCAACAAAGATGAAGGTGAAGATCCACGCGGCCGGAAACTGCTGCGGCTTTGCCAAGAGACCCTGCCAGTGGATAAAGCCGAGCAGAATCCCCAGCGTCAGCACGATGGGCGCGTAATACAGGAACTCACGCAGACCGATTTTCCAATCGTCGAACCGGGGAGCCAGATGGTAACCTACACCGTCGATTGGTTTAATGACCAGATAGCCGTAGAGCGCCACGTTCGCCATAATCATCTTGGGGAATCCGCCCAGGCCACCGGGCCAGAGCGCAGAGTCAGGCAAACCAAACAGCCGTCCACGGCTCAGCAGGCCGAGATCAATAGCCAACCCGATTGTTGCCAGAACCGCGAGATCGGCCCAGTTCGCAGGCCGTGGCCAGGTGTGAAGCACCAGGGTGACGAGAAGAGGGATGGCAATTAGAACCAGCGCATATTCCCAGTGAAACGTCCGGCGCGGCAGAGTAAGCACAAAATACGGGATGGCCAGAGAGGCTGCCACCGCGACTCGTTCTGCGGTCCCGGTGAGCACGGGACGCAAGAATGCTGCCAGGCCAAAGCCAAAAAGCCAGTAGGGCGCAAACAGAGTGGCAAAACCCAGGAAAGTCGAGAGCGGATACTCCTCCAGCGCCTGAAGATGAAAAAATCGTGCTACCAGCCAAAGCACGACCAGCAGGGCGATATACGTTGCGGCTCCAATGAGGAGCTTGTGCCCTGCGGGCGCCGTATCGCCCCCGGGCTCGCGCACCTGCTCAGAACGTTTCATCTGCTTTGCTCTGATCATTCCCTGCTGCGGGCAGAGGCGTCCGCCTGTGACTGATCAAGAATTGGAATCCTCTACTCGCCTAACGGGTGAGCCAGCCCCGCGACCGCACCGTAACCACCGCAAACGGGAATATCCAGAACAGCCCAAACAGTGAATAGTAAGAATACAAAATGGCGTAGAAGAAATCGGGTGAGCGTTCACTGCGCAGGTAATAGAGCGAGTTGAGGGCGGAAACCAGGCCGATCACAATCATCATCCGGAACAGGGCGACAGGATGGAATGGCATGGTAAGCGCCAGCAGGCCAAGGCAGGCGTAATGCACGGGATAACGCAGGTTGGTAATCAGCCGGTCAAAGATGGAAATAATGCGCGATACCAGTGGCCGCTTCCACACGATGCCGAGAAAAAGCAGCTCTTCGCGAACATAACTGCGGTCCCAGCGCAACAGCATGCGGCACAGCTTGGAGTAGGAGACCGGCGTAACCGTATGCACAATAGCTGAACGCTGGTACACCGTGTCATAACCACAGGACAGAATCAGATTGGTTAGCGAACGGTCTTCGCCCACTGTGCATGGCGAGCCCAGAAAGGTCTGCTCCACCCAGCGTTTTACCACCTTGTGCACCACAGTCGAGCGGTAGGCGGTGAGGGCGCCGGGACAGCAATACACGGTGCCATAGCCGGATTCGGAGGCGCGCAGCATGTCAAACGAAAGAATGTAGCGCACGTGCAGCATGCGGGGAATCATTCCCTGGCGGCGGTTGTAGACCTTCACCTTGCCGGCTACGGCGCCCACGCGAGCATCACGGAACGGCCCGGCAATGGCCAGCAACGCTCCAGGCTCGATCACGCTGTCAGAATCCAGCGTGACCAGAACTTTTCCGCTTGCAATCCTGAAGCCCGTAGCCAGGGCCTCACGTTTGCCGCAGTTCACCGGAAGGCGCTGCGTAAGAACCTGTCCAGGATATTTGGCAGCGGCCTGTTGAATGTGGAACCATGTGTCATCGGTGCTGCCATCATCAACCACCACCACCTCCAGGCGGTCGCGCGGATAGCTTGCCTCCATTACAGACTGGATTGATTGCCGCACCATGGCGCCCTCGTTATATGCGGGAATAATCACGGTGAGCGGAGGAGCATTTTCCATGGTGGCCGAAGGAGAGCTTTTATAGCGGAACCAGAGTACGGTTCGGAATGCCAGAAGCAGCGAGCCCATCAGGCTCCACAGAATGGCCGGACGAATGATCAACCGCGCCCACCGGCTGCTTTCAAGATCCAGCATCATGGGCTGAAACCAGTTGCCCGCGACAGCGCCGTAGATCAGCAGCGCCAGCCCGGTCAGCACAATTGCGCACAGGGCGTAGTCCCAGGAATCAGGCGTCTCATGGGTGCGGTAAATGTCCCATTCAAGCTGCTGAGCGCCGTTTTCAGCACTGGCAATGAGCGGCTCCGGCAATGCCGGAACAGGAGGAACGTTCTCTACGATCTCAACTTGTTCCATCTGACTCCCTGAGGCCCGTGAGTTCACGCTGCAATAAGATGCACGTCTATTTTGAGGTGGCGAGTTAAGTTAGTTTAATTGAACCCCAACGGCGCGAGAAGTTGTTGTTTGC
>DATFDA010000111.1:0-12004 GCA_035252525.1 Candidatus Angelobacter sp.
GGGCAGCGCTAAGCAATCTAAAAAGTAGAGACACAAAAGGCCATGAAAAGCCGGCTTTCGAGCTTATTTCATTTCCTTTGTGCCCGTTGTGTTTAACGATGTTGTCTTATTAGTAAATCTAATATCCCTCTAATCTTGGCGTAAGGATGCGCCCCTATACTCCACTTCCATGGCTGGACTCTGAACACCTGCCAAATTCAGTCGAGAGACGCTTCAGTCGAGAGGCGCTACGGAGGAAACATGTTTGAAGGCATCATGCAGCCGATGCATTTATTAGTGATTTTGATTATCGCCCTGCTGTTCTTTGGTCCATCTAAACTGGCTGGGCTGGGCAAGGGATTGGGCGACGGCATTCGGCATTTCAAGGATGCGTTGAAAGAAGAAGCGCCAGGCGGCGAGGCCAAGTAATCACAAACCCAAGTTTACCCCCAGAATTCCTCCCCTCGGTTCAATCTGACCCAACCACCACCTCCAGAGATCGGTCCCCGAATTGAAATTCGGGGGCCGTCCGAGGGTATCGCCACATCAATCAATGTTCCTTCGCGGCCAATCCATCTGCCGTTTCACTGATGACAACAACTTGCTTTCCCATGCGCCGGGCCACTTCAGAAAATGCTGCCAGAGTTTGAGCATCGGTTTCGCGCGCCCGGACTACTTCCAATTCCCTCATTTTTGGGACCGGATTGATGAAGCGCACACCGAGAATACTGGGTGCGCGGTAGGTGACGGAGGCAATCTCCGTCACGCTGAAAGAATGAGTGTTGGAAGCGAGAATGGTAGGTGGCCGGCAGACCTTGTCGAGCAGAGTGAAAATCTCCACCTTTGATTCCCACTCCTCCGGCACAGATTCAATCACCAGATCAGCCTCGCGCGCTGCCTGGTCCACGCTGGAAGCGTATTCCACACGCGCCATAGCAGCGTCAGCAGCATGCCGCGAGATCTCACCCTCTGCAACGGATTTTTCCAGGTTGCCGCGCATTTCACTTTTCGCGCGGCGCAGGCTGGCGGGAAGAATATCTTCAAGAATAGTGCGATACCCGCCGAGAGCGGCCACTTGAGCGATGCCGCGGCCTGTGATGCCGGCCCCAATCACCGCCACGGTCTGAATTTCAACCATGAGTCAGCTTTTTTCCAGCCCATCTACCATCTTCATATAATTCGGGTCAGCCTTGCGCATGTAATCGGCAAGGCGCTTCTTTTCGTCATCGGTCATGGTTGTAATACCGGCTTGAATGCGGCGCAAGGTTGCGGCAATGTCGTCAACGTAGTTCATCATCCGGATCAGTTCACCAGTCACAGGCATGTAGTGCGTGCTCCTCTAGAGAATCCAATATTGTCTGATGTCCTTGGCGGTTTAGTAAAGCGTGGCGCGGCTCTGGGTTTTGGCATCTAAGGTCAGTGGAGTGCTTTGCCCGGCTCCTCGCCCCTGCATGAGATCAAATCCAGCAGTCCTGATCGCAGAATCGAGCGGTATTTCGGAATGCCTTGACCGTTTGGCCGCGCAGAAGCGCAGCATTCGGCCCCTTTCCACCTATCGTCTCCAGTTCAATGCGGGATTCAAATTCAAGGACGCGCAAAAGCTCGCCGGATATCTGCACGCGTTGGGCATTTCCCACGTTTATTCTTCACCGGTATTGAAGGCGAGGCCAGGCAGCCTGCACGGGTATGACATAACAGATCACAACCTGCTCAATCCTGAGGTGGGCGCTTATGAAGACCTGGAGTCGCTGGTTCGCGAGCTGAAAAATTACGGCATGGGCCAGGTGCTGGACATCGTCCCCAATCACATGGGAATCGGGCAGGGGGAGAATCCGTGGTGGAGTGATGTGTTGGCCAACGGGCGCACCTCAGAGTTCGCGGAATTTTTTGATATTGACTGGGACCCCATCAAGCAGGAACTCAAGGACAAGCTCCTGATTCCGGTTTTGGGAGACCAGTATGGCGCCGAACTGGAGCGCGGCCATATCAAACTGGTCTTTAATGTAGCTGGATTCCACATCGAGTACTTTGACAAGAGCCTGCCGCTTGATCCGCAGACCATTCCCTTCATCTTTGAGCCTGTCAACAATGAGATCACTGATCAGGAACTGCGCAACGTGCTGGCGGGGTTGCGCAGCCTGCCTTCGCACAGCACAAAGGATGGCGAACTGGTCCGCCAACGCCGGCGGTCCATTGCTCCGCTCATGGAAGCCCTGCTTCGGCTCATCCAGGAATCGAGTGATGCGCGCAGGCTCACGGAAAGAGCTTTGCAGCTTCATAACGGAATGCCAGGCAATCCTCGCAGCTTTGATTATCTGCACCGGCTGTTGGAGCAACAGGTTTATCGCCTGGCGCACTGGCGGGTCTCCGGCGAGGAAATCAATTACCGGCGGTTCTTTGACATCAATGATCTGATCGGGCTGAGCATGGAGAACCCGCGCGTGTTTGCCGCCACTCACCAACTGCTGCGGCAGTTGCTGGCGGAAGACCTGATCCAGGGCGTGCGCATTGATCATTGTGATGGATTGTTGAACCCGCGTCAGTACCTGGTGCGGGTGCAAATGCTCTTTGCCGCCAGTCAATGCTCCGGCGTCACGCCGCGGCCTCCGCTGGCTGAAAACGGCATTGAACTGGAAGTGCAACAGGTGTTTGGACAACACGACTGGATGAAAGACCGTGCCCCACTTTATACGGTGGTGGAAAAAATCCTGGAACCGGGAGAGGATCTGCCCTGCGAATGGCCGGTGGACGGGACGTCAGGCTACGAATTCACAACCCTGGTCAATGGCATTTTTATTGACCGCCGGAATGAGCGTCATTTTAGCAACCTTTACCATCGTTTTACCGGCACATCGCAGGATGTGGACACGCTGATCTATAGCTCTAAAAAGCTGATCATGCACTCGTCGCTGGCCAGCGAAGTGAACGTGCTGGCGCACATGCTGGATGAGCTTTCCGTCTCTGACCGCTACGCGCGTGATTTTACCCGAAAGGCGCTGCGCGACGTGATCCGCGAGACCATTGCCTGTTTTCCGGTCTATCGCACATACATCGATGAGCGCGGAAATATTACCGAGCGCGACCAGGCATACATCCATGAAGCCATTGTCCGTGCCAAGCGCCGCAATCCTGACAAGGCGCCGGCAAGCTTTGATTTTCTGCGCGACATCCTGCTGCTGCGGCAACGCGATGAACCTGAGCTCTACCGCAAGAAAGTTTATTTCACCCTGAAATTCCAGCAGTTGACCGGCCCGGTGATGGCCAAGGGTTTGGAAGATACGGCGTGCTATGTCTATAACCGTTTCATCTCCCTGAATGAAGTGGGCGGGTCGCCAAAGCAGTTTGGCAACACTGTTCAGGAATTTCACGAAGGGAACCGCAAGCGGGCGGAACACTGGCCATTTTCCATGCTGTCCACCTCAACCCATGACAGCAAACGCAGTGAAGATGTGCGCGCCCGCCTGGACGTGATTTCAGAGATGCCCAAGACCTGGGGCGCGCAGGTGTTCAAGTGGCGCAAGGCCAACCGTACGCGCAAGCGCCTGCTTGCCGATGGCCGCAAGGTCCCTGATGCCAACGAAGAATATTTTCTTTATCAAACACTGGTTGGCTCGTGGCCGTTTGATTTTGGCGCGGGCAAGGAGGCACGGGAGAATTACATTGAACGAATCAAACAATACATGACCAAGGCGGTTCATGAAGCCAAGGTCAATTTGAGCTGGATCAATGACGATCCTCAGTACGTGGAAGCCTTGCAGCACTTCGTGGAAAGGATTCTCGGGCCGGGCAGCACTGGCCGTCCAAACGTGTTCCTGGAGCAGATGCATGCGTTCACTGGAACCAATTCGTTTTTCGGCGCGTTCAACTCGCTGGCACAGCGTCTTCTAATGATCACCTCCCCCGGCAATCCGGACATCTATCAGGGAATGGAGCTGTGGGAGCTCAGCCTTGTGGATCCGGACAACCGGCGAGCTGTGGATTACGACCTGCGGCAGCAGTTGCTGGCGGACCTTGACCGTCGGGCGGAAGCGGGCGACCTGGCTTCACTCTGCGCCGACCTGCTGCAGCATTATGAGGATGGGCGAATCAAGCTCTGGACCACCATGCAGGCCCTGCGTTTGCGCCGCGAGCGTCGCGAGCTTTTCCACTCCGGAAATTACACGCCGTTGCACGCAAACGGCCCCAAGCGTGATCACGTGGTGGCCTTTGGCCGGGAACATCATTCGGAAGTTGCCATCATTGCTGTGCCACGGCTGAGCTACACCCTGGCGGGAGGTTCCATGCAGGCTCCGCTTGGCGAACTCTGGAGCAGCACAGAACTGCCAGTGCCGTCTCGCGCCTCTGAGTTCATGGAGAATGTATTTACCGGCGAAAAAATCAGAGTCACACCGGGAAGAACGCTGCTATGCCGCGAAATCTTCGCGCATTTCCCGGTCGCGCTGCTGATCAGCGGCTGAGATACCCGGCCCACGATCACTCACGGTGCAGAGCGCGGCAATTTTATCAGCGAGTTCATCGGTAAGAGCGCCGGGAGCAAAACGCCAGCCCCAGTTGCCGTCGCTGCGGGAAGGGGTGTTCATGCGCGCATCACTGTTGAGTCCCAGGAAGTCCTGCAGGGGAACAATGGCCATGGCGGCCACGGACCCGAAGGCGCCGCGGATGAACGCCCAGTGCATGCCGTCGTCTGCCGGACCAAAATACTCCATTGCGTGTTGCTTTTCGTCGCGTCCCGCGCATTTCCACCAGCCCGGCGTGGTGTCATTATCATGAGTGCCGGTGTAAACCACACACTGGGGAACATATTTGTGGGGCAGGTAAATGTGAGCGCCGGGATCGCCAAAGCCAAACTGCAGCACCTTCATGCCGGGAATGGCGAGGCGATCGCGCAAATCGTGCACTTCAGGCGTAATCAGGCCAAGATCTTCAGCAATGAACGGCAGGTCGCCGAGCCGTTCTTTGAGCACGCGAAACAGATCGTCCCCCGGCCCCTTCACCCATCGTCCATGGACTGCGGTAGGCTCGGAAGCGGGAATTTCCCAGTAGCTTTCAAAGCCGCGAAAGTGATCGAGCCGCACGATGTCACAGGTTTCCAGCGCCCAGGACATTCGATGCACCCACCAGTCATAGTTCTGGGCACGGCAAGCATCCCAGCGGTACAGCGGGTTCCCCCAGCGTTGTCCGGTCTCGCTGAATGCATCGGGCGGGACTCCGGCTACCACGGTAGGCTGAAGGTTGTCATCGAGATGAAAGATTTGCGGATAGCGCCAGACATCAGCGCTGTCATAGTTCACGAAAATGGCCACGTCGCCCACAATCCTGATGCCGCGCTGGTGACAATAACGGCGGAGTGAACGCCATTGCTCAAAAAAGGCAAATTGGATGGCGCGCTCCACTTCCAGCTCGCGCGCGTATTTCAGGCCGAAATCGTGAAGGGCCGCAGGTTCCCGGCGAGCCAGTCCGCGCTCCCAGGAACTCCAGGTTGCGCCTGCGTGAATCTGGCGCATTACGTTAAACAGGGCGAAATCTTCCAGCCACCACGCATGATCGCGCTTGAAATCCTCAAAGCGGCGGCGGTCAGCGTTGGATTTTTCCAGAAAATTCTGGGCGGCTTCGCGCAGGAGCGCCATCTTGAAAGCAAGCACCTCTTCAAAATTGACGCGGCTGGCGAATGCAGGTTGTTTTTTGAGACGATCTTTGCCAATCCAGCCACGTTCCGCCAGACGCTCAAGGCTGATCAGCAGGGGATTGCCTGCGAACGCGGAAATTGCAGAATAAGGTGAGTTGCCCATCCCCGGAGGCGAAAGCGGCAGCACCTGCCAAAGGCCCATCCGGCTCCGGGCAAGAAAATCAGCAAAAACGTAAGCTTCCGGGCCGAGGTCGCCGATACCCCCGGCGGACGGAAGGGAAGTGATGTGCAGCAGAGTTCCGGCGCATCGTTCACAGAGCATACTTTTCTATGATGCGTCTTAGCTGCGAGTTTTAGTCAGCGCGCTCATCTCGGCATTGTTGATTTTCAATTTTCCGTCTTTCTTGAGCCGCGCGTCCAGGCTGTCCATGAACAGGCCCAGCGCTTGCTGGCGCTTTTGTTGCGCCAACTGCTCTTGCAGTTGATCACGCTGGCTGGCAAACCCAGCATCAGTAGTGGAAGGCTCCTGCCGGTCCACTATCTGTAGCACTCCTTCTTTATCGCCAAGATTCAGCGGCCCGCTGATCTCTCCCGGCTTCATGCTGAAGGCCACGCTGGCCTGGCCCGCCATTGGACCGAAATCCGGAACCTGTCCCGTGCGGGCAACCAGGTCACTGGTTTTTACCGTGGCTCCCTGCTCTTTGGCGGCTTTTGCCAGATCGTGCAACACGTGGGCGCGGTCCGCCAACTCCTTGATTTTTTTCTGCAGCATGTCCGTCGCCCGCTCGTTAGTGAAATCAGCGGCCACTTTGTCCCTGATCGCATCCAGCGTCGGCGTTGACGGCGGAGTGATTTTGGTTACTTGAAAGACCACATAGCTCGCCTGGGCGCGCGCGATCTGTGGAGCGGAATTCGCCTGGCTGGCGAAGATCAATCCCATGACCTCCGGAGCGGGACCGACGCCTGGCAGCACGTCAGAGCGCGAAATAGGATTGCTCTGCACCACCTGTGCACCGAATTTGGCCGCAGCCTTGTCCAGGCCCTGCTTTTCGGCGATCTCCTGCGCGGTGGTGGAGTCCTTGTTGACCTGCTCGCTGGCGTGTTGCGCCTTGAGCACCTGCTCGATCTCTCCTTTGACCTCGGAAAGCGGCTTTACGTGTGCCGTTTCCTTCTCTTCCGTCTGAATGATGTGAAAGCCGTAGGAGGTTTTGACTAAATCGCTGATTTGTCCTGGATTCTGGGCAAACGCGGTCTTCTCAAATTCGGGGACCGTCTGGCCTTTTGTGATCCAGCCCAGTTCGCCGCCTTTGTTTCCCGTGTTGCCGGGGTCCTGGGAATACTTGTTGGCGAGTTCGGCAAAGTTTCCGCCTGCTCGCACCTGCTTGAGGATATCTTCGGCTTTGGCGCGCGCGGCATCGAGCGCTTTCTGGTCCACCTTGCCGTCAGGGCCGGGCTTGGGCGCTTCAATCAGGATATGGCGCACGCGAACGCGGTCAGGGGTGCGGTACTGCTCCTGGTTCTGGGTGTAATAGCGCGCAACTTCCTCGGGAGTTACCGTGGCTTTTTTCTCTGCGTCACTGTCGTTCAGGACGAAGTAGCGCACCTGGCGCTTCTCCGGGACCGAATTCTGATAACGGGCCTTATTGGCCTCGAAGTATGCCTTCAGCTCCGCGTCCGTGGGCTTGATCTGCTTGGCCAGCGCGGCCCGGTCCAGCACGGCGTACTGGAATTTGACCTTGGTATTTTTGTCCTTGTAGGCTTTCTCCAGTTCAGCCGGACTGACTGAGACACTGGCTGTGACAAGGTCATATAACTTCTGGGTGAGGATGCCTTCGCGCATCTGCGATTCAAACTCCGCCGGGGTCAGGTTGGCGTTGCGCAGCAATTCCTCGTATTTCTCCTCGCCAATCCACACTCCGCCGGGAAAGAAATTTTCCTTTCCGGGACCGTTGCGCAGCTCGTCCCGGACCTCGTCATCAGACACGGAGAGGCCCAGGCGGTGAGCTTCATAAAGGGCCTCTTTTTGCTGGATCATCTGGCGGGCCACCTGCGGGACCAGATAAGCGCGGTAGAAGGCTTCCATATCCGGCGAGATTTGCCGGCCCTGCATCTGCCGCTGAACTGCTTTCTGAATGTCTGTGGTAACAATGTCATTACCTGCCACGGAAGCTACCACGCCGCTGCGTGTCGCCTCAGAGCCGGTCATGAAGCCGGGGATCAGATAGGTGACCATGCTGGCCGAAAGCAGCAGCAGCAAGCCGCCAAGGATGTATTTTGCGACCTTATTGCCGCTTTGGAGAAAATGGATCATGTTATTGGAAAGCTCTCCAGGAGAATTTTCGAGGGTATACCTATTATATAGGCAGCAGGGCTGCTGTGCAGGTACAGCGAATACCCGAAGAGATTGCCAGAAATACCAAAATTGCCAGAAGGCCAAGAAGTCGCCGGAAGTGGACTCCTTGGGCCGATGCTTCCGTATCAAAAATTGAGCCTCATTCGGTTCTTAGGGCGCGCATGGGATCAATGCCTGCGGCTTTTCTTGCCGGCATCACGCTGGCCAAAAGAGCGCTGAATGCCAGGACAGCAATGGCCATGACCAGAATCAGCGGAGCAAAACTGCTCACGCCAAAAAGCTGGCTGGTAAGAAGCTTGCCCGCGACAAAGACCAGCGGGATGCCGATGAGCAGACCGATGCCGACCTGAGAGAACGCCCCCCGCAATACCAGCCGCACAATGTTCAGCCGGTTAGCACCGAGCGCCATGCGGATTCCGATCTCTCCTGTGCGGCGCGTCACCTGATATGCCATGAGGCCGTATAGCCCAACCGATGCAAGCAGAAGGGCCAAAATCCCGAACGCAGTGCTGAGCCGGGATATGAGCGTGTTCTGGCTATAGCGAATATCGATCTGCTCGTCAAAACTGAGCATGGTCAGCGGAGCAAGATTCGGGTCAATGCCCGCGAGGTTTTGTCTTACCAGCGATTCAAAATTGCGGGGATCGCCCTGGATATGCAGTTCCAGAGTGCCCATATACATGGAGGAAGTTTCCACCATGTTGTCTACCGCGTCTGAGTATTTGATCATCTGGCTCAAGGGAACAAAGAACATGACGCGCGCAGGGCGTGACGCGTCCTGATACTTGGCGTCCCGCGCCACGCCGACAATTTCATAATCGCCGGCATGGCTCGGTTCATCTTTCCCAAAGTGCTGACCGATAGGGTTGGCGCCCCCGGGAAAGAACTTTTTCACGAACGCTTCATTCACCACCGCAACGCGCTGCGAGGTTGCCGTGTCACTCTCGCGGAAGCCCCGGCCCTGAATAATGGGCGTGCCGATGGTTTCAAAATAGTGAGCGCTCACCCGGTCCCAGGATGAGCCGTTGTCGTTCCGGGGTTTTTGTCCAGCAATGTACACAGTTTCTCCCCAGTTGTTGCCTTGTTGTGCGGTGTAGAGTGACAAGCTTTCGCTGATTACGCCGGGAAGGTGGCTGAAGCGGTCTTCCATCTGCTGGTAGAGTCCCGTGAGGCGATCCTGCGTGTAACCCGCGCTTTGCGGGCTGAACTGCACCAGCAGCCTGCCTTCGCGCTCAAAACCAAACTGCTGGCCCTGGAGATTGCGCAAGCTCAGAGCGAGCTGTCCGGCAATGGTGAGCAGCATAAGGGACAATGCGGCCTGCACGATGACAAGCAATTTCTGCCCGAACGCCGCTGGATCACGGCTGCTGCGTCCGACGCCACGCAGGGCTTCCGCAGGGTTGGACCGAGAAGCGAGCCACGCCGGCGCCACGCCAAAAATGATTCCTGTAAACAAGGCCACTGCAAAGGTGAATGCCAGCACCGGCAAAGATGGCGCAGCCGATACGGGCACAAAATGCGATCCACGGAAAGCCAGCGCCACCATCCCGCGCGTCGCGTAATAAGCAAGCAGGACGCCGGCGGCTCCGCCCAGGACCGAAAGCAGAATGCTCTCCGTAAGCACGGAGCGGATAATGCGGGTGCGGCTTGCCCCGATTGCCAGTTGCAGTGAAGTGCGTACCCGGGTGGCGGCCCCGCGCGCCAGCAGCAGGTTGGCCACGTTGGCGCACACGATCAGCAGGATGATCCCCGCAGCGATAAGAGAGAGATAGAGCCCGCTTTTCGCGTCTTCCATGGAGTTCACACCGCCGGCGCCGGATGTGATGTTGATCACCTGGTCCTTGATCTTGGTCTTGTCTTCATAAGGACTGATGTTTGCCGGATCAGAGAGGAATTGCCTTAGCTCAGCCGTCATGTGGGCGGATACTTGCGCCGGATTCGCGCCCGGACGCAAACGCCCAATCAGATAGAGCCAGGCCGTTGCCGGAAGATGCAGCAACGAATTTTCCCGCTTCATGGTGGGCTCAATGGCGATGGGCATCCAGAAATCCGGCGGGTCACTCTCCAGACGGTCGCCGTAGAAACCGGGCGGCGCAATCCCCACCAGCGTCATGGGTATGCCGTTGACTGTGAAACTGCTGCCGACCATCGTGCTGTCAAGCCCATACTTTTGTTTCCAGGCGCGATAGCTCATCACTGCCACAGGAGGAGCCCCGGGACGGTCGTCCTCGGGCGAGATCAACCTTCCTGCAGCCGCGCGCAATTGGAGGACGGAAAAGTAATTGCCTGAAACCAGTTCGCCAGAAAATGTTTCGGCTGTATTTCCGCCCTGCCGGCGCACGCTCAGGTCGGGACGGTTGGTCTGCGAGGCCGCCAGTTGCTCGTACTCCGGGGTGTGGTCACGCAGGTACTCGTAGAGCGGATAGGAAAACATGGTCCAATCTTTTTGCAGGTCGCCCTCAACGCAGCAGTTGTATTTATCTCCCACGCGATAAAGGCCGCCCGGATTGCCCACCGGCAGCGCATTCAGCAACACCTGTTGCACCATGGTGAACACCGCCGTGTTGGCGCCAATTCCCAAAGCGAGAGTCAGCACAGCCGTAATGGTGAATACCGGCGCATTGCGCAACTGCCGCAGCGCGTAGCGGATGTCCTGAAATAATGTGAACATGGCGTTTTCCCAGGCTGTATTCGTATTGAGACGCACAAAATTGCAGGCCGTGAGCAGCCCACAACGGCGAGTGGTACAGGTATGAATACGGAGGGTAAGGGGATGAGGTTTCAGCTTTTTGCGCGAAAATTTGTTTGCCGATCATCAGCCCATCACAAGAAGGCATGCCGGCTTTTGTTCGACAGTTCTTTTTGGAGAAGCGTCTGCTTTCAGATCAGACGATGAGAGTTCGATTGTTTTGGACCAGGCGAGAGAGGCTGTTCGTTGAATGAAGAATCAACTACTTACATAAAAAGGGGCATCCCTGAACCAAGCGATTCAGGAGCGACACGAGGTTCGCATCAGCGGCACGTTTTTCGCTTCGCTTATGCGGAAATCCATCGTGCTCGCTCCCGACCGCGTTCATCATCTAGCCCCATACCCCGGCGGCGCCACAAAACCTCCCGCCTCCTTTGATAGCAGATTGGCAAAGCTGATCGGTGTTGCGTCTTCCCACATCGGCCCCATGACTTGGATTCCCACCGGCAGTCCTTCTTTGCTGCGACCCACCGGAGCAACCGTCGCCGGACAGCCGGTGAGCGTGGCCGGAGAAATCCAGTTGAGCAAATCCATATAGTGTCGTGGCCCTGTCGAAGTTTGGATGGTCCGCTGCTCCTGCGGCTGGCTATGATCGTGAGGAAATGCCGTGGTGAACGCCACGGGCGAGACAAAGACGTCCACCTGATCGAAGTAGGCCTGCCACTGTGCGCGGAAAGCCAGCCGGCGAAAGTTCTGCTGCTGCCAGTGCGCAAAGGAACTTCCTGCCCCCGAGTTCGGCGACCCAAACTCAGTGCCGAACTCTTTGCGCAGCCGTTCCTGTTCTTGCGGAGGCGACGTGCTGAAGAAAAACGCGTCCAGATGAAAACGATAGTTGGCCAGCAGCTCCGCCGGCTGCACACCTTCCGGCCATCCTGGCTTTAGCGTGACTCCAGCACGGCGCAGTCGCTCGATGGCGGTTTCCAGGACCGTCTTTACCTCCGGCGTGGGCGGCGCGAAGGGATCGTCGATTACATATCCCACGCGAAAATCCTTCAGGCTGCGGCCGCGTGGTTCTGGCATTTGCCATTTCCATGCTTTTGCGTCCCATCCGGTGGGCCCGCCCAAGACTTTCAAAGCCGCCAGCAGATCCCGCGCGCTCCGCGCCAGCGGTCCGGCAACCGCCAGCAAGGTGGAGAAGCCCGGCAGCCCCGGACTCCCACCCGGAATGTGGCCCTGCAGGCTCACCAGATCGAGCGTGGGCTTGTGACTGAAGATCCCGCAGAAGTGCGCCGGCACGCGCAGTGAACCGCCAATATCGCTGCCCACGCTGAGATATCCCAGCCCAGCAGCGAGCGCG
>DATFDA010000112.1:0-11744 GCA_035252525.1 Candidatus Angelobacter sp.
TCTTATCTTTTTCCGCCAGCCGGGGGGATAGGCGTCCAACGGGCGCTGAGCCTAGCCAGGTATTTGCCAGAATGCGGGTTTGAGGTCCATGTTCTGAGTGCCGCCAACGCCGCCGCTCCGGTTCGCGATCCTGCGCTGTGCCAGCGCGTTCCCAAAGAGATAAAGCAACATCACGCCTTCACGCCAGAGGTTCCATTCTGGATCCGCCACACCGTCTGGAATTACCTTTCGCGTGGCGCGAGCGAGGGCAAGGGTGCACAAGTGGCTCCAAGCAAAAACGCGGTCTCCACCGTCAAGCCGCCTTCCGCAGGTGTGAAATCTTTTGCAACTCGGGCGATACGACGCGTTCTCTCGCCTGAGCCAGAAGTGCTCTGGGCGCCGTTTGCAATCCGGAGGGCGAAACAGGTTGTACGGGAATACGGTATTGACGTCGTGATGCTCACCGCGCCCCCTTTCTCCTCATTCCTGGTGGGGAATGTCCTTAAAAAGAGTTTTCCGGACTTGAAGTATGTTGCTGATTTTCGCGACGAGTGGATCAGCTTCTACCTGAAGGACTTCGAATTCCAGAGCAGCGAGTACACCCGGCAAAAAGCCATCACCATTGAACGGCAGACAATTGAGGCAGCAGATTTGGTGGTCGCGGTGGCGCAAACATCTCTCAAGGAGATCAAGTCACGCTATCCTGATCAGCCGGCGAGCAAATTCGCCTGTATCTCCAACGGCTTTGATCCAGAAGCATTCGCTGGGCTCATGCCGCGGCAAAACCGCGAAAAGAAGCTCATCATCACACACGTGGGGACGGCGTATAAGACGGCATCGCCGCAGTTTTACCTGGACGCGCTCGAAGGACTACCGGAAGATTTGAGAAGCCAGATTGAGACAAGATTTGTAGGCCGGATTACTGAGGCGGAACGTCGCCAGTTTGACGGGCGCAAAAGCAAGAATCAGTTGCTTGGGTTTATGCCGCAACATCAGGCGCTCCGCTACATGGAAGAGACTGACTGTCTATTGCTGACGATGACCAATGACATCAGCCTGCCCGGCAAACTCTACGAGTATCTGGCTGCTTGCAAACCCATCATCGCCCTCTCGCCGAAGGGAGGGGAAGTGGACACCTTCCTCAAGCAAACGCATGCAGGGTGGTGTGTGGATCATCGCGACCAGGCTGCGATTCAAAAGTTACTCAGAGATCTTTGCCGGCAGAAGCTATCGCACGGTGAACTCTCCGATTTCAGCGTTGATGAATGCGTCATCAGCCAGTACGCGCGGCCCCATCTCATCAAAAATTACGCTGCGGCAATTCTCCAGCTCTTTTCCTGATTCTTGGCCCTGTTATTTCAGGAACAATTCTTGGTCAAAAGCAACCGGCGCATTCTGTGCCTGCTTTTTGGCGTGCGGTCTGCGCCGGTCGTAAGACAAGTTCCTGTTCTCAAGGCAGCTACGGCACTGTGACAATCACGTCTTCAAACTGCATGTGCTGATTGCTCACATCCAGTGCTATTGCACCGCTGGTGAAATTCGAATCGGTGGCGGTGATGATGGTTGTGCCGTCATAAATCACAGAGATTGATGTCCCACTGAAAGTCAGCTTCAGGCTGTGGAACACATTTGAATCCATGTTAGCTACCGTGAATGAACCAAGAGCGGTCAGCCCGGGGCTGTCGATGGACCAGCCGGTCACACGATAGAGGACGATGGTGTTTGAGTTGGGAAGGATCCACGCCTCATATCCCGCGCCCGATGCAGTGTTTACTCGACCACGAAGGCCACCGGGGTAGTTGCTGATGGAGAACACGTTGAAACGGGTCTCAACCGTGTAATCAGTCCAGGCCGTGTTTCCGGCAAACAGTTGCGTATGGCCGCCACCGTTGTAATCGGCGATATCCTGGGCTGCAGTCCAATTCGCCAGCAGGCCCAGCGGCGAGATCGACCAATTGCTCAAGGAAGCCGAATTGAATGAATCCTGGAACAGGATGCTCGACGGGTTCAGATACGTGAAGGCCCCCGCCAGGGTTGTGCTTCCGGTTCCGGGATTGGAGACGACGATATCCGCCGAACCTGCGGTGCCCGGGGGAGTAGTGACTGTAATCCTGCTACCGTCAGAGGTAGCCGAGAGCACGGGAGCGGACTGACCCTGAATCGTTACTGTGCTGTTTACGCTCAGAGTGCTGCCATAAATATCCATTGTGTCGCCGCCGACAGTAGAGCCGCTTTTCGGGCTTATGCGAGTGATGCTGGGCGCGCTGACATTGACAGTTGCCGTGGCGCTTGCGCTCAAGCCCCCGAAAGACGCGGTAATTGTCGACGAACCGTTGGCGATCGCGGTGACTAATCCGGTGGCGCTTACAGTGGCCGCCGCCGTATTGCTGGAACTATACGTTGTCCCCGGATTTGAGGTCACGTTCTGAATGGTGCCGTCAGACATATTGGCGGTTACGGTGAGCTGTTGGGTTGCTCCAGTGGAAGAGAAATTAATTGTTGAGGGGCTCACGCTCAGACTGGTCGGGAACGGGCCTGACGCAATCGTTCCAGTCACCAGTGCGTCCTCAAACTGTATGTGCTGGTTGGAAACGTCAAATGCAACCACACCGGTCAGGTTAGTGCTGTCTGTCGCGCTCAGCACCAGCGCTCCATCCCAGAACACCTGAATGTTGCTGCCCTGGAAGGCAAGGCGGACGGTGTGGAATTGAGTGGTGTCGTAGGTCAAAGAGCCAGACGCCAGCGTCACCAGCCCTGCTGAATCAATGTTCCATCCGCCGGTGCGGAACAGGCGGATGGCGTTGGTTCCGGGATAGAGCCAGACAGCATAGCCGACTCCCGTTGTGGGATTGACCCGTCCTCTGATTCCACCGGGGAAGTTCTGCAGGGTGAACAGTTTCACCTTGGCTTCAAATACGTAGTTGTTCCAGTTAGTGCTTCCTGCATATTGCTGCGTATGACCGATGCCGGCGTAGTCAAATGCGCCATTCACGCGGGACCAACCGCTGGCCAAGCCAAGCGGTGAAGCAGTCCAGGTGACCGTGCTGTCACCGTTAAAGCTGTCCTGCAGCAGGATGGTTGAGGGATCGATATAGGAATAGGCGTTGGGCAGTGATGCCGAGCCAAAAGGATTATTTACCGCCACCGTAGCCGTCCCGCCAATTGCCCCGGCAGGAATTACCGCCGAGAGACGGGTGGTATCGATCAATGTGACATTGCTCGCCGTAACGCCGCCGATTGTGACCTGCGTGTCCGCAGTGAGGGACGTGCCATGAATATTGATGGTATTTCCTGCGGTACTGGGTCCCGAAGTGGGGCTGATTCGCGTAATTGCCGGAGGTCCAACATACGTAAAGCCCAGCTTCAACGTACCGGAGCCGTTGGCGGTGGTCACCTTTACATCAGCAGAGCCCTGCGCTCCAGCAGGAGTATTGGCAATCAGTGTGGAGCTGTTCACAAAACTCACTCCGGTCGCATTCGCTCCACCGATTGTTACAGACGAACTGCTGGTGAATCCGGAGCCGGAGATGGTGATGCTGGTGCCACCAGAGATTGATCCGGAGGACGGCGTGACAGAAACGATGGTCGGCGGCGCAGGTGGCGGAGCTAGAGTTGTGACCAGGCCATTGGTAAAGCCGGAAACCGTCTGCCACTGGCCTTCTGTGTCGCCCGCGAATACCAGGATCTGAGTGGGTACCAGGTTGCCGTCTGCATCTGCGGCTTTGCCAGTGAAGGTGTACGTAATATTTGTTCCGTTGAAGCTCGCCTGTGTCAGCGTAGATTTCGTGCGGGCATACACGTATTGCGCCATGTCCTGCATGAACGTCACGCGTGCGCCGTGGCTGTTCAGGAAGCCGGAAACATTCTGGATAATCGACTGGCGGGCCGAATCCAGGCAGTCCGAGTAAGCGTCGTCATGAGTGAACAGCTCAGCAGGAACCATGCTGCTGAAAAGTCTCCATGTGTACCATTCCCACTTTGCCTGGCTGAACACGGCTCCATTTCCCTGAGGATCACACCAGCCGATATCAGGAACGCTCGAGATTTTCAGGTCAAGAGCTCGCGAACCAATCAGAAAGAACTTTTGCGCAGGCAGTCCGGCCCGACTACCGATGGTGATGTCATCGGCAAAGAAGAAGGAGTACGCCTCATCAGAAGCGAACTGGCCTGCCGGTTTTGGCGGCAACTGGTAAATCCAATAAGGATGCACCTTCAACCGTTCCGACTGGAAGTTCGATTGTGTCGGGTCAGTGGTGTAGACGTTGCCCGGCAGATCGGTTGTGCCAATGTAGCGCACGCCAAAGGTGTTCCACAGGTCCCATCCCATATTGTTGGAAAGATCATAGAAATGTCCCAGCCACCACTTGGAAAAGGCTGGCATGGTATCTGTTCCGCCGTTGGCTTGGGCAGAGTTTTGGATGGCCGCAATGTTGGTAAGCCATTCGCTATCGCTCAGTGGGCCTGGCGGGGAATCGAGCCCACCCCAAAAGAGGTCCCCAAATGTGACGCTGGCAAACCCGTGCGGGCTGAACTGCACTTTTCCGGCCTTCATGTCCTGGATAAAGGTGGCGCGCGCCGGATCTCCGGGAGGTAGAAAGTCAAGATAGCCAGAAACTGTTACTTTCCACGGCCCGCCCGTTCCATCTGCGCCCACGTTGCCGGTGAGCGCCGGGTTATACATCTCCTTCACGCGCGTAGGAAAGCCGGTGTCCACGTTGTGGTCCATGCGCAGCGCCCAAAAACGCGGGTAACCGCGAATTGCAAAGGGCTTGCGTGCCGCCCACACCAGCGAACGCCAGAACAGGTCATCTACTCCCATGAGGAAGCCAAACCGGTCTGCCTGAAGATAATCCAGCGTCCCGAAGTTTACCGCTCGGCCTGCACCGAACGTGGTAGCCAGGATAAGGGGATCATTGCCGAGCTTGGCGACCACTGTGCCGGGAGCATTCTGGAGCACCGTGGCGGTGGCTGTTTGTTGTACTCCGTTCTGATCAACATGGAAGTTGTAGATGAAATCGCCGGGATCTTCCAGGGTTTTTAGTTGCAGGCCGGCAATGTAATGCGGCGTTGCTCCGCCGGGCGCAAGGGCTGCTGGGACCGTAATGGACGTGGAAGCAGTCCCAGGGGCTGAGCCTGTTGCAGCAAAGATCGTCTGTATGTGAGGATTGGTTCCGATCGTAGGAGCAGAATCCAAATTAACGAACCCGGTGCCACCCTGGACGGCTGACACAATAGCGTTTTGCCATGCCGCTGAGAGAGACAGGCCTTTGTGAGCTGCAACGATCAACTGCCGCGAACCCAGGTCCGCTGGAGGCTGTACCTGCGAGACATCAAACACCTGATACGGAATCTGGAAGTTCTCGAAATAGCGTTCCGCGTAGCGCTGATATTCTCCTGGAGTGGACGTGCTGGTGTTATAGCCGCTCGAATTGGTTGAATTCACCAAAACTGCAACCGTCAAGTTGTAGTTCTGCCCCAAAGCGACGGTTGCGGCGGCAATCAAAAAGAAAGACACGATCGCCAGCCAAATAAATTGTTTACGCATGTTGGCTAACCTCCACCTTATTGCGTGCTTAATCATGCCGGCTCGCCATCCCCAGCCAGCGCGGTTGCAGTAAACACACTACCCGGACAATTGCTTAACTCTGGCAATGCACGGCATGTGCCGAACTCTTTCCCGTGTGGAAACAGGAAATTCAAGCTCTACATTTGCGGCTATCGATGTGAAAAGGAATGAGTTGATCTCATCCAACTCCCTGAACCATGAGCTGGGTGGCATACGGTTTGGCACTGAGATCGGCAGACGATGAAAACGTATGCACATCCGGTGGGTTGGTTTTCATCTTTTTCATGGAATGCGGGACCAACGCGAAAAGGCCAATCCGGTAACCCGATGGTGGAGCACAGTCCAGCTCTTTTTGTACGCGGCGCAAAATGGCCGCGCCGCTTTGAACGGCCATGTGAAACCCGGTGCGTATGGCAGCTTTCGTGCAAATATACAATTTGAGCTTGGAAGGCGAGCCATAGAGAAATGAACAGCACTCCAGTACTGGTTACCGGTGCGGCAGGATTTATTGGGTTTCACGTGTCTCAGCGCCTAATGGAGCAGGGCAGGCGCGTGCTTGGGATTGATAACCTGAATCCCTTTTACAATGAAGGCTTGAAGGCGGCCCGCCTTGAGATTCTGGGTAAAAACCCGAATTTTGAGTTCCTCAAAATCGATATTGCCGACCTTCGCTCCGTCGAGCGGCTGTTCGCGCAGCACCAATTTGGCGAGGTAATCCATCTGGCCGCCCAGGCCGGAGTGCGCTACTCACTGGAAAATCCCCATCTCTACGTGCAGAGCAACGTAGTTGGATTTGTGAACTTGCTTGAAGAGGCCCGCAAGAAGGAAACGCCGCATTTTGTGTTTGCTTCATCCAGTTCGGTCTATGGCGCCAACAAGAAAACGCCTTTTTCGGAAAAGGAAAATGTTGATCACCCGGTAAGCCTGTATGCCGCGACAAAGAAAAGTGACGAACTCATGGCCCACGTTTACGCGCATCTGTACGCAATGCCTCTAACCGGGTTGCGCTTTTTTACGGTTTATGGGCCGTGGGGTCGCCCGGACATGGCGCTCTTCAAGTTCTGCAAATCCATTATTGAAGGCACGCCGATTGAGGTGTTCAATCACGGCAAGATGTTGCGCGACTTTACTTATATCGACGACATTGTGGAGGGCGTGATTCGCACTATGGAACGGCCTCCAGCAGAAAATCACGGCCAAACGGGTGATTCACCGGCGCGATACCGGATCTTCAATATCGGCAACAATCAGCCAGTGGAACTGATGCGATTGATTGAATTGCTCGAACAGAAGATTGGAAGAAAGGCTGTGATCAAGCTGCTTCCCATGCAGCCCGGCGATGTGCCAGCCACTTATGCAGACATTGACGAGTTGTCGGCTGCCACTGGATACCGTCCCTATACCCCGATTGAACAGGGCGTAGAGCGTTTTGTGGACTGGTACATCAGCCATTACAGAGTTGCTGCTACGGCCTCGCGGGCACAGGCATTGCCTTAGATTCAGCGGCAATTGCCTGTTTGAAATAGTCCAGAGAGCGCTCCAATCCCTCCCGCAGTTGAATCTTTGGCTCCCAGCCAAGCAGGCGTTTTGCTTTGCTGATGTCAGGGCAGCGTTGCTTGGGATCATCCTCGGGCAGGGGTAAAAAGCTGATCCTGCTGCTGGACCCAGTCGCGCGCAAAACCTCATGCGCGCATTCCACCATGGTGAATTCATTGGGGTTGCCAATGTTAACCGGCAGATGCTCCTGGCTGCGCGAGAGGAGCAGAATGCCTTCAATTTCGTCGCTCACGTAGCAGAAGCTCCGGGTTTGGCTTCCGTCGCCGAAGACAGTGAGATCGTCGCCGCGCAGGGCCTGCTTCATGAAGTTGGAAATCACGCGGCCATCGTTCAACTGCAGACGTGGTCCATAGGTATTGAAAATCCGGACGATCCTGGTATTCACGCCGTGGTAGCGGTGATAGGCCATGGTCGCCGCCTCTGCGAACCGTTTGGCTTCGTCATAGACTGAACGGGGACCGATGGAATTGACATTTCCCCAATATGTCTCGGTTTGCGGATGAACATTCGGGTCGCCGTAACACTCGCTGGTGGATGCCAGGAGGAAGCCGGCCTTGTATTTGCGCGCCAGTTCCAGCGCATTGAACGTGCCATAGCTGCCCGCCTTCAATGTTTCCACGCCATGCCGCATATAGTCGACCGGGCTGGCGGGTGAGGCGAAGTCAAAGATGAAATCCACCGCACCCAGATCGAACGGAGCGGAAACATCAAGTTCATGGAATTCAAAGTGGCTTTCGTTCCTGAGAGAAGCCATGTTTGCGCTGCGTCCCGTCAACAGATTATCAACACAAACCACTGAGCAGCCATCAGCCACTAGGGCTTCGCACAAATGAGAGCCAAGAAAGCCGGCGCCACCTGTAACCATTACGCGCATGAATCTCCCAAGTCCTCCCACGATTGAGTTTTCGCCCGATTCCTGTGAGCTGTCAGGCCCACTCTCTCCTTGCTGTTGCACTCCTATGGCCACCCCACACTTAAGGACAGCATGTGACCATATCATGCAAATCTTTGCAGCAGCGCCTGAGTAGAGTTTGGTTCGCCTTTCTTCGCCCCTAGCCATGCCAGTCTAAGTTCTTTTTTTTCATATGTCACCACTCGGAGGACCTTGGCCGTCAACGTGCATTAAATTGGGCAGTTCTTTGTGGCCGGTTGCGTGTGGGCTAGAAGTATGCGCGGAGGCCTAAGAGGGAGAGCGTGTGACGGAAAAAATCACGGTCGTTGGTTCAGGGTATGTGGGATTGGTGGCAGCCGCGTGTCTGGCGGAGCTTGGGCACTCAGTGATTTGTGTGGACAATGATTTGAATCGAGTGGCTACTTTGCAGGCGGGCGGAGTACCAATTCATGAGCAGTTTCTGCCCGAATTATTGCAGCGCCACCGGGGAAAGCGCCTGGAATTCTCGAGTTCTCTTCCTGATGCCGTAGCTGCAAGTTCCGTGATCTTTATTGCCGTGGGCACGCCGCCGAAAGACAACGGCGAAGCCGATTTGTCGTACGTGGAATCTGTGGCGCGAGAGATCGCCCAGAACCTGAACGGCTATAAAGTGATCGTCGAAAAGAGCACCGTTCCCGTTTACACCAACGAATGGATTCGCCAGGTCCTGAACCTGACGGCGGGGCCGCACGCGGATTTTGATGTGGTTTCCAACCCTGAATTTCTTCGCGAAGGCACGGCAGTAACGGATTTTCTTTATCCTGACCGCATTGTGGTTGGCGCCGATTCGGAGCGCGCTGCAGAGTTACTCAAGGGCGTTTATGCACCCATCACGAATGGATCCTATTACCAGAACATTGATCGGATCCCGGAGCCCGACTCAGCTCTGATTCCACCTCCCTTGATCCTTACCACGGCCAAAAGCGCGGAACTGATCAAACACGCGTCGAATGCTTTTCTGGCCCTGAAAATTTCCTTCATCAACGCGGTCGCCAATATCTGCGAAGAGGTGGGAGCAGACATTCAGCAGGTGGCGAAAGGGATGGGCAGCGATTCGCGCATTGGTCCGCAGTTCCTGCGCGCTGGTCTTGGCTACGGCGGATCGTGTTTCCCCAAAGATGTTGCAGCGTTCCGCGCCGTAGCTCGCGAATGCGGCTATGAGTTCAACCTGCTTGAGGAGGTCATGCGCATTAATGAAGACCAGCGCACCCGCTTCCTCAAAAAGATCAGGACTGCGCTCTGGACATTGAAAGGCAAGAAGCTGGGGGTTTTAGGCCTGGCTTTCAAGGGCAAGACCGATGACATCCGGGAATCGCCCGCGATTGCGTTGATTCAGCAGCTTCTGGCAGAGGGTGCACACGTGATCGCGTACGATCCAGCCGCGATGCCCAGAACAAGGGAGGTTTTGCAGGACAAAATCGCCTACGCAGACGATCCTTACGATGTTGCTGAAGGCGCAGATGCCTTGTTGATCCTGACTGACTGGGAGGAGTTCGCCAAGCTGGACCTCAAGCACGTTCACAAGCTATTGCGTTATCCCATCATCCTTGACGGCAGAAATCTATATTGCAAAGAGGAGATGGAGCAGTGTGGGTTTATCTATGTGAGCGTCGGGCGCAAACCGGTGCCGTTGCGACAGCTTGCAAGAGTTGGGTGAAACCGGATGAAGCAGAAATCCGTCATTGTGAAACTATTTTCACTTCTTAGCTCATGGAGTAAAGATCAAAGGCAGGAATGTTTGCAAGTAGTTGACTTCAAATGACTAGTAGCTCCCTTTTTGGAACAGAAGTTGCTCTTTGGCTTGGCGCAAGAAAATTGCAAGATTGGGCCGCAACTCGAATTCTGAGTTCCAGGCGGAAATAAATGTACTCAGCCTTCTTCGGATTACGACAGGAACCTTTCCGGCTTACGCCAGACCCAAGATTTTTACATTTGGCGGAGGCGCATCGCGAAACGCTGCGCGCCATGCTGGAAGGCGTGACATATCGGAAGGGGCTGCAGGTGGCGGTGGGGCCTATCGGGACGGGGAAAACCACGCTGCTCTACTGTCTTCAACACATCCTGCAGCATGAATCTACGCCTGAGCGCCCCATTCGTTCGGCGTTTATCGTGAACCCGACGCTAACTCCTCACGAACTCTTCGAGATGCTGTTTGATGAGCTGGAGATAACCCAAACAGCCGCGAGCAAACCTGCACGTCTGCGCGCGCTGCACGAACTTCTGCTTGATTGTCACCGGCGCAACGGAATTGTCCTGCTCATCCTTGATGAGGCGCACCTTCTTTCGCCGGAGCTGCTGGAAGAAGTCCGGCTGCTGCTCAATCTGGACAGTTATCCGGTGAATGTTCTGCAATTGATTCTGTGTGGACAACCGGAACTGGTGCCGCTGCTGATGAAGCCGCACTTTGCCGCGCTGCGGGGGCGCGTTGCGGTAGTTTCCAAGTTGCGCGCACTCAGCCTGGCTGAGACGCGCGCGTATATCGCGGAACGCCTCCATGTGGCCGGCTATCGCGGTGAAATTCCATTCACCACCGCGGCCGTAGAAGAGATTTTCCAGAGGACAAGCGGAACGCCCAGATTGATCAACCTTCTTTGTGACCGTGTGCTAACTGCCGGTTATAAGAGACAGCTACGCCGCATCTCCCCAGATCTTGTGGTGGAGGCGGTGGACGGGTTAACGCTCTGTGCTGATCCCCTGGCGAGTGCAACAGAGTCTGCCGCGCCGGCGTTCGGGTAACCGAGAGTGGCGGGGAAGACAGAGACAGCAATCATTCTATGAGTAGATTCTTTAATGAAACACGCAACGCCTTGCAGCAGGAACGCAAGGGCGCCAACGGCTCAGGCATATTTAATGTCGACTTGCAGGAGGCCATCAATGAGCTGAAGAGCGGCATGGACAAAGAGGTCCATCCTGCCGCGAGCGCAAATCCGCAGGTGATCCCAATCTTGAGCGCCCTGGAACGTAGCACAGAAGTTAGCGCGCAGATTGCGTCCGCTCGCCTGGAGCAGTGCCGGCGGATTCGTCTGCCTCGGGGCGAGGAAAAGCTGTTTTCCACTGCGCAATACAATCGCTCAATGCAAGTCGCCGTAGAAGGTTATAGAACCCTCCGTACGCGCCTGGTAAAGAGGCAGACTGAGAGCGGCGCCCGGTCACTGGTGATCAGCAGCGCAGCCCAGGGAGAAGGCAAATCCCTTACCTCAATGAATCTTGCCTTGTGTTATGCCAATATACAGAATTGGCCCGTCCTGTTGGTGGATGGTGATCTGCGCACACGGGGACTTTCAAGGCTTATGGGAGACCCTGATTCTCCGGGGCTGGCTCAGGTTCTTGAGAATGGTTGCTCATACAGTTCAGCCGTTCTTGCTTCCGATGTTCCCAACCTCTACGTGCTTCCAGCGGGCGAATCAGCGTGCCCTCCACCGGAGCTATTTTCTGGTGCGCGGTGGAAGGAGTTCATTGGCTGGTGCAGTGAAGCAGTGCGGCTGGTGATTGTGGATTCGCCACCGGTGCTCGACCTGACGGACTTTGAGCTGATCTCCGCAGCTTGTGAGAACGTGCTGGTGGTTGTACGAGCCCGAACCACTAACAAGGAATCTCTCACCCGCCTTAAAAACCAACTTGATTTCAACAAGGTGGTGGGAGTGGTGGTGAACTCAGCCGAGCCGGACCATCGCGGCCATTCCTATTATTACGGATACGGCAACGTTCCTC
>DATFDA010000113.1:0-4569 GCA_035252525.1 Candidatus Angelobacter sp.
CCACTTGGTTTCTTTCATCTGCATGGTTGGTTTCTCCCGTCCGGAAGTCTCATCGGGGGAAAACTCTCGGACATTCCGCGCCTGCGGTCATGCCGCAGAGCGCTCGCCGTATTTAGAAGATCGCGCACCAGTTGCAGGGAAGTCATTAAAGGCGGATTAAATTCATTCATTAAAAATAGTTAAAAAGGCTGTTGAGGAGGCGGCCAGCCCGCGTGCGCGAGCTATAGGAAAGAAATATAGCTATTAGAAAGTTTAATGCGGGTTTAATCACGTTCCAAACCAGCAGACGCAAACTCGGCATGATTCGACGGCGTGGTTGTGTTCCGGGGACTCAAAAGGATTCCAAGGTCCTCAATGATTTCCGGGATGACGACCACGTAAAACCAAGACTCTCGTATGCGTCTGAAAGCACCGGGCGCAGATTAGAGGACATGACAGGCTGCGTGTTGTAAGACTGGTTCCGGGCCCGCAGTATATTTGTTTTTCCAGGCTTCTTCATTCGGCCGCAGCAGTGGGCCTCCACACTGCCGCGCGGGCGGGGTGTCTCGTGAGCTCATGGCGCAAGTTCTCCTAATCCAGGGAGCAAGCGAGGAGCACTTCCATGAAGTGTGCAAAAGTAGTGCAGAAGCTCGCCATCCTGGCCGCTTCTTCGTATGGCTTGGCAATGCTCGGTTGCGGCGGAAATCTCCCGAGACTTGCCGGCAACAACAATAACAACAACGCACAACCTACAAACAGCAACTCAGGCAACAGTGGCAAGCCCACTCCCACTCCAACACCCTCGGCCAGCCCAACCCCTTCTCCCAGTCCAACTCCTTCAGCCAGCCCAAGTCCCACACCGTTTGTGGACAACGGCGGCGGTCACGGAGGGCACGGCAGAGGCGGCGGCGACGATGGCGGTCGCGGCGGAAATGATGGCGGGAAAAATGGCTCGCTCAAATCCGTATCTATTCCCGGACCAACGGCGGCTGAGTTGAGCAATGTGGTGCTCGACAAAAGCGCAGCCATTGCTTTAGGTAAAGCTTTCTTCTGGGACATGCAGTTTGGCAGCGACGGCAAAGTGGCATGCGCTACGTGCCACTCCGATGCGGGCGCTGACAATCGTTTTGTCAACCAGATCAATCCCGGACAACACCGCGTGGATGGAAACGGCGCACCGGCGGCCGATTCCAACACCTTCTATACCCCGTTCGGGCCGAATTACACGCTTACAGCCGCTGACTTCCCGCTGCACAAAATCGGCGGATCTGACAGCAGCAACGTGGTTGGATCGCAGGGCATGTACCGTAACACCTTCAACGACGTGATCATGGGCCAGGCGGCGGAAGACCAAACGCCAGTCCCCGATGAGGTGTTCCACATCCTGGCTGGAAGCAACACCATCAACACCCGGCGCGTTACAGCGCGTAACGCACCTTCAGTGATCAACGCTGTGTTCAACTATCGCAACTTCTGGGATGGCCGGGCACAGTCTGGCTTCAACGGCGTGAATCCATTCGGTGCGGGTGATCCCAATGCATTCCTGTTGCAGGCAGATGGCAGCGCCCCCAACGGCTTTAGCCAGACAAAGCTATTGCTCTCCAACTCCTCATTGGCCTCACAGGCTGTGGGACCTCCGGGCAGCGATACCGAGATGTCTGCAACTGGGCGTACGTTTGTGAAGATGGGCAAGAAGATGCTTTCACTCTCGCCACTTGCCAAACAGCTCGTTGCTCCGGATGACAGCGTGCTGGGCGGTCTCTCTAATGTTCCAGCCAATGGCCTGAACACAAACTACGTTGCCATGGTCAAGGCGGCGTTCCAGCCGAAGTGGTGGAACTCTGATGCCGTGGTCGACGCCAGCGGTAACTTCCTGCACTCTGGTACTCCGCAGAATACGAACGAGTATTCGCTCATGGAGTTCAACTTCTCCATGTTCTGGGGAGTGGCCATCCAGATGTACGAATCCACTCTGGTCTCTGACGACTCACGCTTTGATCAGTTCATGGACGGCAATCGGAACGCCCTCACTGCGTTGGAGCAGCGCGGGTTTGATCGCTTCACCGGCAAGGGCGGATGCAGCAAGTGCCACAGCGGCGCCGAATTTACGGACGCGGCTGTGTCGAATGTTCTCTCCCGTGGGGTTGTCGAGCAGTTGGAAAACGGCGCGTGGCACGATGTTGGCTTCCACAATATCGGCGTGCGTCCGAGCACCGACGACCCGGGCATTGCCGCCGGAGATCCTTCCGGCCTGGCTTCGCTCTCGGTCGCGGCCATGGCGTCGCAGGGACTCGTCAGCGGCACGGCGGTTCCGGCAGGAGCAGCAGTGTCAGTGAATGGCGCGGTCAAAACTCCTGATCTGAGGAACATCGAGCTTACCGGCCCCTACTTCCTCAACGGGGGCCAGGCCACTCTTGCCCAGGTGGTGGACTTCTACAGCCGCGGCGGGGATTTCCCCTCAGCGGATGTTGATCCAAGACTGGAGCGCGTAAGCTTCAGCGCTGACGACCAGGCAGCCGTTGTGGCTTTCCTCAAATCACTTACCGATGAGCGCGTACGCAGCCAGAGCGCGCCCTTCGATCACCCGTCATTGGTTGTGCCGAACGGCATGACTTTAGACGGAAACGGCAACCCGGTTGAACAGACCATTACACTTCCTGCCACCGGCGCTGGTGGCGGAGCAGCGCTGCCCAAGTTCTGCCAGAACATTGGAGCAGCGTGCGATTGATGCCGTAACTCTGCAGTGCTTGAATTCTCCTCGGAACATCAGGAGGCCGCGCAAGCGGCCTCCAATTTTATTTACGCCGATTGAATACCCGCACATCACTTCCAATTAGCCTTTGCCGCGCAGAAGTGAAAGCCGGCAACCATCTCGCAGTCACTTACCTGCTGTGAGGCGTCTCCGGCGCTGTTACGGTAGCATCCAGCTTTTCCAGCAAAGCACGCGCTTCCGCTGCATGTTCTCCGGCGGGCGCCAGGCCAAGATATTTATTGAGTGCGTCCCTGGTTGCTTCCGGCGCAGTGTATTTACCGTGCTCCACCCGGCCAGTGCCCAGCAGCGCTGACGCTTTTACAAAATAAGGATCGGACATGTCCGGATCGGCGGCGATGGCTTTATCACACGCGGTCACGGCGTCAGCCATCTTGTTGGCGTTGTACAAAGCTGCGCAGAGATTAAACAGGGGGAGAGCCGCGTAAGAAGAGAAGCTGGATGACTCTGTGAACGCAGCCGCTGCCTTGTCGTACTGCCGCGATTGTACGTAGAGATTGCCGGCAGCGTTGAGCATCTGGCCCAGTCCATTGCGCGCCACCGCTGAGCCTGGCTCTTTGTCCAAAAGCTTTCGCGCGGTTGCAATCCCCTGCTCTTCTGTCAGCAGCGCAGCAGCGGAGTCTTCGGAATTCTTCTGAGCGGTGGCAAGGGACTGGAAGAATTCCCAATGCGTTCCGTCGGACTGAATGGCTTGCCGGCACAAGGTGATGGCAGCCGCGAAATCGCCATGATTGTTCTGGGCGTTGCAGGCATGAAAGTAAGCGACAGACGGATTCGGCGCGGCCGCAGCGGAGCGCTGATAAGCAGCCAGTGCAGGCTCGAGTTTGTCGAGACGATTGTAAGCGTCACCTTCAGCCAGCAGGATTCCGGGAAGTTCATCGCGGGCCTGGGTTCTGTCCTGCGCATTGGGCGCAAGTTTCTGCGTGAGTTCAGCAGCCTTGTCAAAAGCGACCGCCGCATCTTCATAGTTATACAAATTGTTCTGCACCATTCCCAGGTTCTGGTAGAACTGCCAGCGCACGGGATCGAGGGCAATGAGTTTCTTGAGTGTTTCCAATGCCTGAGGCCAATCGTGAACGTCGAGCGCAGTGTGAAGTTGCGGTATCAGGCGATTCACCTCTGCAGCGGTGGCGTTCTCTCGCCTTACCTGGTTCAGTTGCCCTTTGCTCATTTTTGAATTGCCCAGGTTTCCCTCGGCGTCGAGCATCTGTCCCGTGGCCGAAACGGCGGAAAGATCTATGTTGAGCACGTTCTGTTGCTCGCCGGGAAGACGCCGCCACCGTTCATCATCATTCGCCCGACTGACGTTCCTTCTACCGGAATATACCTGCTCACCGCCGGCGCTGGTGATCACAACCTGATAGTAGCCGTCGGTCAGGCCCACCATAACGAACTCGCCCTTCTTGTCTGTCTTTGTGCTGTAACGGCGGCCGGTGGAAGCCTCAGTGTAGGTGACTTTCGCTTTTGCCAGGGGCTTGCCTTCACGGTCCAGGATTCTTCCTGAAACCATTACTGTTTCAGAAACCAACGCCAGCAACAGAAGCGTGGACGTAAAGAATTGCATGGCACTCACCTCTGCTCACACGGTTGAAAGGCCGCCATCTACACTGAGACACGCTGCCCGCCGGAAAAGTTCCCGCTCAGCGAAACAGTTGTTTGTAGGCGCTTCCGGCTTGCGTCTCCGTTACAATGCTGCCAAGCAATCGAGAGGAGACCCGGCATGAAGCGTACTACTGTTTGGGTGGTTGTAATCATCTTTTGTTTTGTCGCGTTTGCCATTGGCCGCAAGCATTCAAAAAAGAGCGACCAGCAGGGAACTG
>DATFDA010000114.1:0-2137 GCA_035252525.1 Candidatus Angelobacter sp.
GGCTGGGCAATCAGGACACAGGGGACGTGAACAAGATCAAAGGGCTCAACAAAAAGGCGATTACTGCTGTCAAGAAAATCCAGGCACACTCTGAGCTGCGCGACCAATGGGAAGACTCGGATGGTTGGCACAGCTGGAACATGGTGGTGGAAGGACTGCTGAAACGATTGGCGTGAGCTGATTGGCTTGCGCACCAGGTGCAGCATCCTGACACATCAAGCCACGCAAGTGTTTTGTAGTCGTACCAGCGTAAGCAGCATTTTCCCTTGCATGACCACACCAGCCACTTCACCCTCAACTCACAACCGGACGGAAAGCCGATTTGCTTCCGGACCAGCCATTGTCCTTTACATTGCCTGCGGCAAGCTCTTGCTGCATCTGCTCACGGCCACACGTTATGGCGTCTTCCGCGATGAGATGTATTACTTCGCCTGCTCGGAACACATGGCGTGGGGCTATGTGGACCATCCGCCTGGCACGGTCCTGGTCGCGTGGATTGCACGTCATCTCTTTGGGCATTCTTTGCTTGGGCTGAGACTCTTTCCAGCGCTGGCCGGCGCGGCGCTGGTGTGGCTCACGGGCAAGCTGGCTCTCGAGATGGGCGGTGGCCGGTTCGCGCAAGCGTTAGCCGCTCTCGCCATTCTGCCGGTTCCGTTTTACCTGTTATTGAACCACTGGCTGACCAACAATGCTTTCGAGCCACTGATCTGGATGGGCTGCATCTGGTGCGTGCTGCGGGCCATCAACACTGGCGGAGACAAATACTGGCTCTGGTTCGGGGTGCTGGCCGGAGTGGGATTCGAGACCAAGTATTCCGTTGCTTTCCTGCTGGCGGGAATACTTGCCGGCGCAACGCTAACGCCCCAGAGGCGCATTCTAAAGAGCCGGTATTTGTGGCTTGGCGCGCTGGCCTGCGCGCTGATTGCCCTGCCGAATCTGCTCTGGCAGATCCACAACCACTTTCCATTCCTGGAGTTGATGCACAATGTGCGCATGAGTGGCCGCGATGTCGCGCGCGGACCGATCGCCTTCATTCTTGACCAGGCGGCGAATATGAATCCTATTTTGTTCCCGCTGTGGCTGGCAGGCTTGATCTGGCTGTTGATAGCTCCGGCAGCAAAGCGTTACCGATTGCTGGGCTGGACGTTTATCGTGACGCTCGCGTTGTTCATTGGCTTGAAAGGGAAGAACTACTACGTGGCTCCGATTTATCCCATGTTGTTTGCGGCCGGAGCAATAGGGTTTGAACGGGTTACCAGTTGCCGTCCACGGCTGCTGTGGACGCGCTTTGCATACTCCTCCCTAGTCGTGATTACGCTCGCCTTGCTGGCCCCGCTTACTATGCCGTTGCTCTCACCGGAAGGATATCTGGCCTACCAGAAAAAGCTCGGGATTGCGCCGGCCAGCGCTGAGCACCAGAATAATGGCCCCTTGCCGCAGTATTTTGCTGACGAGTTTGGCTGGGAACCCATGGTGCAGCAGGTAGCGCGTGTTTATCACAGCCTGCCGCCTGAAGAGCAGGCCAGGACTGCTATTTTCTCCAACGGCTGGGGCGAAGCCGCAGCCGTGGACTTCTTCGGCCCGAAGTATGGCCTGCCCAAAGCCATCAGCCCCCACAACCAGTACTGGATATGGGGACCGCGCAACTACACCGGCGAAATAGTGATTGTGTTGCGCAGCAGCGGGCGGGGAGATCGCGAACACTTCCAGACGGTTCAGGACATGGGCGCAGTGCAGGAGCCCTATGCGCGCCGCGATGAATGGTTTCACATCTTTCTGTGCCGTGGGCTCAAATTGGACCTGAAAGATGCGTGGGCAAAGATGAAGCACTACGATTGAGCCTTGAATTCCTTCTGGTCGCCCAAACGTGATTCAAGGTTTTCTGGCCACCAGAACGGCAACAGGGAAGCTGTAATAAATCTTTCCTTCATGCAGACGCGTGTTCAAGTCCATGGTGTCACCGGGGATTGAATCGGCAAACATCTTGCGGATATTTGGCTCGTCACCGTGATTGGGGAATGAACGCGAGAGCAGGTCGTCCAGATCACACTCCACCCGGTAGTGACTTATGGTGGGATCCGGCAGGTCCGCGCTCGAGAAGAGCTCGCGCAGTTCCTGTTCCGGCAGGGCACGGACA
>DATFDA010000115.1:0-9520 GCA_035252525.1 Candidatus Angelobacter sp.
AACCAAAGGCAACATCAAGGCTCTCATTCACCGCATATTCGAATACGCGATGAAATGGGAGGTGTTAGAAACACAACGAAATCCGATGCAATTAGTGGAAGTCAAAGGCGTGACCAAACGTGTTCGCAGAAAAATTGTGCTCACGGTGGAGCAGTACCAAGCGCTTCTTCCACTGCTGCCGTACCACATTCAAGTCATGGTCATGATTGCAATGTGTTTGGGTTTACGGATCAGCGAAATCCGCGCTTTGCAATGGAGCGACTTTGACTTGCAGAGAAGCATTGTGACGTTAACCAGATCCATCGTGAGTCGCTACGTTTGGAATGGTGGCAAGTCTTATGCTTCAGAGGATGAAGTGGCTTTGGATTCGAAGCTTGTGGCTGTTTTGGTCGAGTGGAAAAACCACTGCGTCGAAACGCCGGAAGGCTGGCTATTCGCCAATTTAGACACTGGCAGGCCGCTGCACGGTGATTCGATTCAGAAGGATTACCTTCGACCAGCAGGCGAAAAGCTGGGAATCATCGGACTTGGTTGGCATGCCTTTCGACACACCTACAGAACTTTGATTGACGATATCGGCACGCCTCTCGGGGTACAGCAGCGATTGATGAGGCACGCCGATATTCAGACCACCATGAAGTACGGCTCAGCGTTTGAAGAAAGCAAGCGCAGGGCCAACAGCCGGGTTGCGGAATTGGTTCTCCCGCCCGCCGTCGCACAGGGACTCACAAACGCCAAGGAAAGCGATCTTCAGAGCATGTCTCCCGCGTCCAAGACCGTTCAATAGAACGGGGGACTACGCTGGCAGTCCCCCGAAAACTCTAAATGGTTGCGGGGGTAGGATTTGAACCTACGACCTTTGGGTTATGAGCCCAACGAGCTACCAGGCTGCTCCACCCCGCAAATTAAGAATATCAGCGGGGTTACAGGCGGTCAAATGCGAGCACAGGCTGAACCACTTGGCCGCAGATTCCAGGCAGAGAACAGAAGCGGAGTATTGAGTCAGCGTTATCGCTCCACATGCACCAGGATTGTCACCGAACTGTCTCGGTTTGCCGCGCTGGTGGCCACAACGTGGTAATCGCCTGGTGTGCCGCCGGCACGATATGTGGCATGGTAAAGGAATTGACTGCCGTGCAGGGTTACGCCCGCAGGTTGAACGGTTCCACCATAGCTCTCGGCAATTTTCCAGGAAAGACCAGCTCCACCGTCGCCTTGCACTGAGACGCTCAGTTGAACGCTTGCATTCGGCTCCACAGCGAGACTGCTGGGTTGCGGGGTAAGAATAATGACGCGCCTGGATACCGGAGCGGCGGAACCCATCCACAACATTGCTGCTGCCACAGCCACGATCAGAACCAGGCCTACAGCAACAAAAACGCCGGGTTTGCGGGCTGAGGAGGATTTGCCCAGTTCCGTCGCAACGTCTGTATGTTGAGAGCTGGATAGTGGCGTGGCTTGAGTTGAACTTACTGCCTGCATGGCAGCCGCAGCAGCCGTTTGATTAGCAGGAACCCGTGCAAACGGCAGGGAACTGTTGGCACTGGCTTGAACCGGACTGGAATTTGCCTCGCTCGATGCAGTTGGCAGTGAAGAAGTCTCGGCTCTTGCAGCGGCAGCGTCTGATTCTGAAGCTGTATTTAAATTAACCGCTGGCTGCGTAGCCTCCGGCTGTGAGATAGCAGCTTTCTTTTCAAACATCGTGACTTCGGGCTCAGTCACACCGGTCACAGTCACTCGCGTGCCGCAGCTAGTGCAGAACATTGCCTCAGGTTCTAGATTCGCATTGCATTTAACACAACGGAAAACATCGGACGACTTGCCTGCTGCCTCCGGCAACGTTTGTGCTTGGGTAATAGTTGCGGGCGGTTCCGGCAGACGCGAGCCGCAATTGGTGCAAAATAGCGCGTCAGGAGCAACTGCGGAGTTGCAGGCAGGGCAGGTGGTTGCGTTCTGAAAAGCCATGAGAGCGCATTGTGTAGAAGCCGGCCCCGGATGTCAATCGGCTTTTGATTTGATCTCACTTGCAACCACGGCAGCACCAGAATTAAGCGAATCGCTGCAGCCGATTATTTTTGGGATGTATTTTGCACGTACAACTCAGGGAATTGCTTCTTCAGGTGTTCAACTTTCGGCGCGTCGTTGAAGTATATGTAAGGATCATTGGGATGATGAGCGGCGTAATCCTGGTGATAGGCTTCCGCAGGGTAAAAGCCCTTCAAGGGTACAACCTGCGTCGCAATAGGATGGGTAAAAATTTTGGCATTGTTGAGTTGCTGGATATAGGCGCCGGCAATCTTTTTTTGTTCCGCATTGGCAAATGAAATCATGGAGCGATACTGGGTTCCAGTGTCCGGTCCCTGGCGATTGACTTCCGTGGGATCATGGGCCACGGAGAAGAAGACCCGCAGCAGTTCACCATAAGAAATTTGCGCCGGATCATACACCACGCTTACTGATTCGGCATGTCCCGTATTGCCGTCGCTTACCATCTCATAGTGCGCCGTGGAAGCCTCCCCGCCGGTGTATCCGGAGGTGGCGGAGATCACTCCCTTCACATGCTCGAACACGGCTTGAATGCCCCAGAAACAACCGCCGGAAAGAACTGCAGTCTCGTGTCCTGCGGTTTTGGCCAGCGGCGCGTCAACAGCGGGAGCGGGAAGAGGAGAAACACTGCCGGCCTGTGCTTGCCGGCACGCGACCACCGAAATTAAAACGGCTGCAAAAGCCAAAACGGTAACTCTCTGGAGATGTTTTGGAGTCATTTTCTCCTCCCTCAATCGAACGCTTACTTCTTTACGAACTTCATGGCCGCCGAATTCATGCAATAGCGCAGTCCGGTCGGGCGGGGGCCGTCAGGAAAAACGTGGCCCAAGTGTGCGTCGCAACGCGGACAGGAAACAGCAATGCGGCGCATCCCAAATGTGTTGTCTTCAATCGTCTTGACGTTTTCTTCCGCGATCGGCGCCCAGAAGCTGGGCCAGCCCGTGCCGGATTCGAACTTCGTGTCCGAGTCAAACAGCGCTGTCCCGCAACAAGCGCAGCGGAAGATGCCTTTGTCATGCAGGTCCCAGTATTCTCCTGTGAATGCGCGCTCCGTGCCTTCATGGCGCGCTATCTCAAATGTCTGCGGTGAAAGCTGCTGCTTCCATTCCTCGTCACTCTTCCTTACTTTGGGTAGAGTTGCAGTGTTCTGGCGCTCTCCGGAATCGGAGAACTCCACTATCGTTACATCTTCAGCCGTGCTGCTCGGCTGCTTCTCTGAAATTTCACTATGCCTCATAAGTAAAAGTATAGTCCTCAGAATAAGTACGCAGAAAAGCGGCTGGCGGATTGAAACGCCAGAGAAGAAGGATGTTTTGAAGAGCTAGGCAGACCGAAGCAGCAGAAAAGTCTTTCTGTTCGGCTAAGCTCTGGTTCTGCGGAATCCGCCTACTTGGATTTCTGGACGCTTGCAGTGTTGTTCGGACGCACAGTAAAGGCCACGTCAGGATAGTTGGCGGCAACCTTCAGGTTCCCGCCGCGAGAGAGTGATGCAGGACTCTTCAACTCGGCAATCCGGCGTCCGGTTCCATCCTCTAAAAAGAACATCAAAGTAGCGTTCTTGGTAAGCGAACTCCAGAGCGGATCTGCCGTAAAGTCGGGCAGCTCCATGCTGAATGCGCCATCAGCATCTACTGGAGCCTTAGCCAATGCCAGAGGCGAAATGGAAGCGCCCGGAACCGAGAAGAACTTGCTCGCCCAGCGCACAACGTACATCGCTTCCACCTGCAGATTTTGCTGCCCTGAAGGAGCCGCAACTGTTCCGTGCAGTTCTGTCATCGGCAGCTTCACGCACTGGAAGTCAGCCTGGCGAGTGCTGGTGGAGAGATCATCAGCGCTGAAGGTCACGAACTGGCAACCCGGCGCATACGCCAGGGCCTTGAATGCTTTCGCAGACCGGCCCGCCGTATTCACGCGGATGGCTACTTTATCGTCGGTCGCCTGGGCCAGAGTGGAAGACCAGCGAGACCCCGATTCGTCAGTGACAAAATACCGCACCTGAACATCTTTGGCGGAGGTAGGTCCAAGGACTGAAATGGTGAAAATGGCTTCGTCCGGACTGGATTGGGCCGGAACGGCGGTCCCAAGAATTACGCACAAAGCAAGCAGAGCAAGAGCAGAGCGAACGACTGGCATTTTCCGTCAACCTCTGCCGCATTATGGCGCAAAAACCGGCTGCATGGCTAAAGAATCTTGTCTTAAGCCTAAGCAACGCTAACATAAGTTGTAATTTCCCGTCTTAGACTTGAGGATTGACCCGGTATTAGGAGGGACCAGGTGCACAAGTTACTTCAGGATGCGCGTTTTACGTTGCGCGCTATGCGCAAAGCGCCTGGATTTGCCATTGTCGCCATCGTCACCCTGGCTCTCGGCATTGGCGCCAACACGGCGATCTTTACTCTGGTGAACGCGGTCTTCTTCCATGCCATTCCGGTGCGCGATCCTCAGCAGCTACTCGAAATTTTCACCAAGGACCAACGGAAAGACCTAGCCGGCGCGACGAGGCTTTTTCCCAGTTCTTTCCCCAACGGTCAGGACATCCAGCAGCGCGTACAGTCATTTTCCGGGGTAACGATTGACTCCTTTGCCTTTGCGCCGGTCAGCATGAGCATCAATGGCGTTCCCGACCAGTATTTCGCGGAAATGGTCTCCGGCAACTACTTTGATGTTTTGGGAGTCGGTGCGGCCATGGGGCGTACCTTCCGTCCGGAAGAAGATGCTGAGGCCGGCGCCGGCCCTGTGATCGTCCTCAGTCATGGCTTTTGGGAGCGCAAGTTCGGCGGCGACCGTAGTGTCATCGGACGCAACGTGATGCTAAACGGGCAGGGCTTCACGGTGATTGGCGTTGCTCCTCGCGGATTCCAGGGTGCTTCTGCCATTGGGGGGCCGGATATGTGGATCCCGCTCTCCATGCATGATCAGATCCTTTCCGGATTGGCGAAGACGTTCTTCAATGAAAGAAGATTTCTAGGCTTCCGCGTGATTGGACGGCTCAAAGATGGCGCCCGCGCGGAACAGGCTGACGCCGAATTGAAAACCGTCGCGAATGACCTGGAGCACGACTTTCCCCTCGCCAATAAAGGCAGAAGCTTTACGACGGTGCCGCTGCTGGAATCTGTGCTTAACCCCAACCAACGCGGTCTCTTCCAGCGCGCCAGCGCGGTCATGATGGCGATTGTGGGAATCGTGTTGCTGGTTGCGTGCTTCAACGTGGCCAACTTGCTCCTGGCACGGGCTGCGGGCCGAAAACGTGAAATATCCATCCGGGCGGCGGTTGGCGCATCGCGTGGCCGGATTATTACGCAGCTTCTCACAGAAGCCATGGTGCTGGCAGTCTCAGGCGGCGCCCTTGGACTCACGCTGGCTCTGGTTGGGCGTGACGTACTGTGGAAGTTCCGTCCGCCGGGGATTGGGCCGACGGATCTGGATTTGACGCTTGATAGTCATGTGCTGATCTTCACCATGGTGGTTGCGCTGGGCACGGGAATCATTTTTGGTTTGGTTCCGGCGCTGCAGTCATCGCGTCCGGATTTGAACGCTGAACTCAAAGAGCGCGCCGGGGGCGACCTTCATACCAACCGCCGCTTTCGTTTGCGTGATGTGCTGGTCACGCTTCAGGTGGCAGTCTGCCTGGTTGCTCTGATTGGAGCCGGGTTGTTTCTGATCAGCCTGCGGAATGCGCAGCAGCTCGATCCAGGCTTCAATGCGCAAAACTTAGGCATGTTGAGCTTTGATCTGGGATCTTTGAATTATGACGCTGCCAGGACAAAGGAGTTCGAACGGCGTGCGTTGGAAACAATTCAAACGCTGCCCGGCGTGAAGCAGGCCACCATCGCAGACATAATCCCGTTGTTCAATGGCGGGTTTGGCCGCACTCTTTTCTGCGAAGGCGAGGACACCACCAACGGCCAGAATGGCAAAGTCACGCAGCTTGGGGCCGTCTCCGCCGACTATCTCCAAACCATGGGAATCCCGCTTCTGCGAGGCCAGGGATTTGACAGCTCTGTGCGTGAAGACAGTCCACGAGTGGCCGTTATCAATGAGACGGCAGCAAAACAAATCTGGCCGAACCAAGACCCCATCGGCAAACGCTTCAAGTTTTTTAAAGATACCGAGTGGACACAGGTAATCGGCATTGCTCGGGATTCCAAGTACAACACACTGGGAGAAGATCCCCGGCCTTACATGTATGTGCCGCTGATTCAAAATCCCAATCCCGCGGTAACCATCTTTTTCCGTACCAATGGCTATCCCAAGAGCTTGCTCAACTCGGCGCGCGCACAAGTGCAGGCGCTGGACCGCAATCTGCCAATCCAGAACGTCTGGCCCATCGGCGAAGTGATCTCACAAGCTCTGTGGGCGGCCCGGTTTGAAGCCGGTCTGCTGACGTTGTTCGCGATTATCGCCATGCTGCTTTGCGCAGTGGGAATTTATGGAGTAGCAGGTTACTCAGTGGGACAGCGGATCCGGGAGTTCGGCATTCGCCTGGCGCTGGGCGCTCAGCCCAGTGACGTGACACGCATGGTCCTGCGGCAGAGCGCAGGCGGACTAATGATTGGAGTGGCCGTCGGCCTGGCAGGAGCATTTGTGCTGGCGCGATTTATTGTGAATCTGCTTTACGGTGTAAACACCGGCGAGCCGCTTGCATTTCTGGGCACAGCTTTGTTGCTGGTGGCCATAGGGCTGTTGGCCAGTTACATTCCAGCACGCAGAGCAGCGCGAGTGGACCCGATGATCGCGCTGCACCATGAATGATGGCTTACTGGTACGTAATCGTCATCTGGTCAACGGAAATGTTGTACGGAGTGGGAGTGCTGTTGCTGTCAAGCTGAACCGCGTTGGTGAATTGATTGCGTCCGCCGGAGAAGAACGCGTTGTGCGTGATGTTCACCGGGAAGCGCTGTCCATCCACGGTCAACGCATCGTGAATCACAGTATGGGCTGTCGTGTCGTTGTGATATTCCGCCACAATGTGGTGCCATGTTCCGGGCGTGAAGTGGGTGAAGCTGAGAGGGGTTGAGTCCCAGCGCTTCAATCCATAATCAAAGATGCGCCACTGACTGCCGGGATACAAAGCTTGCCAACTGAAGTTGTAGACCCAGCCATCCAGCACTTGCTGGCATTCAAACTCAATCGCCTGCGGGGCAGTTTCCATTCCGGCAGGGATGTACAGATCAAAAGAGTAAGTCAGCGCCTGGATCTGGTGCGTGATTGCGGTTTGCTGGCGATAGAAGTAGCCATTGCTGAAGGGGACCGTCGCGGCAATGGCGAACTGGGTGGAGCGGCCGTCTTCACTCGGCGAAGCCATGCCGGGAGTAATGGAGAAATTGGCTATCGCGCCGGTTCCTCCGGTGTTTCCGCAGGCGCCGCACGTCAGCCAGTTGGGCGAATCCTCAACATTGTTAAGCACGGTTGCATTCGAAGGGCTGCCAGAGGGAGTGGGGGAAGGCGAAGCTGAAGGATTCGGCGTGGGGGAAGCTCCTGCCACAGGCGAACCCGCAGTGTTGGATGTTGTTGTGCCGCAACCTGAGATCATGAACAGCAATGCAATCACAGCTAAAAGAGAGAGAAAGTTTCGACAGGTGCGCACAGTGCCTCCTCTTGGGCCCGCGGTGGGCAGTGGGCGCACTGTATTAAGGGGATCAGGTATTTGGATTACAGTGGAAACCCGAGATGACGATTACGATTGGGTACTTAAGGAAAGCGGCCATTTTCCTGATGGACAGTTGGACCATAGGTAACTATAAGGTTCGTGCAATCGGCTGGCTCGATAAATGTGAATAGGGCCGATTGCGCTGGCATACCCATTAATGATGGCGCAAGGAAGATCGCGGGAAGAAAATGAAAACGAACGTAACTTGTTCAATATCACTGTTTTTGGGAGAATTCTGAACTAATCCGCGCTACTTGCCTGAACTCTGAAGTAATCTGGTAAGTAATTTCTTAGCTTTTGCTTCGCCGCTCGTGTGAAATTGCGCCCCGGACAGCACAGGGGCCAGTCTCTGGAACTCCGAAATGCCTTCCGGCGGAACGAAGGAGCGACACAGCGGGGGCAAAAGTCAATAGATTTTACCTTTGCAACCTGACGGACCGACCTTGACTTCCGGTGTCTCCGATTCGCGCACTGCTGCCTTTGCGCCTGCCAGCGAGGCGGTGCTTAGCCTGAAGGGGTTGAGCGTCGATTACGTGGGACAGGATGGCAAGCCGGTTCCTGCTCTGCGTGATCTCAGTCTGAAGCTGAGCGCGCGGAAAGTGGTTGGTGTTCTGGGGGAATCGGGATCAGGAAAAAGCACGCTGAGCCGGGCGATTCTCCATCTTCTGCCGGCAAATGGAAAAGTGATTTCCGGCGCCATCGAGTTTCAGGGCAAAAATCTTTCGGCGCTGCCCCGGCGCGAACTGCGCGCTATTCGCGGAGCCGGCATTGCGCTGATCTCGCAGGAGCCGGCCCTGGCTCTGAATCCTGTACTGACAATCGGTCGCCAAATAATGGATGTTCTGCGCGCCCACAGTTCCGTGTCTAAACAGGAAGCGATGCAGCGGACGAGGGTGATGCTACGCGACGTGGGTTTTCCCGAGCCTGAGCGGGTTTTGCGGGCCTATCCCCATCAACTGAGCGGCGGACAGAGGCAACGCGCTGCCATTGCTCAGGCGCTTATTTGCCGTCCGGAACTGCTGATTGCCGACGAGCCTCTGAGCTCTCTTGACACCATTACCCAGGCCGAAATCCTTGAACTGCTGCAGAAGCTGAAGAGCCAGTTGAACCTGGCCATGATCTTTATTACCCAGAATGCCTGGGCGATATCTGATCTCGCGGACGAAGTGGTGGTAATACGCGATGGCCGGGCAGTGGCCGCAGGGATATTCAATGATCTGGCTGGCAGTGCGGATGAATATGTTCGCGGGCTCGTTTTTCCTGAAAAGAGCCTTGAAATTGACGCGTCAAGCCCGCCGCAAAACGCCCACTCCGCTCCCGCGACAGTCGTACAGGTTCAGAACGTTAGCAAGAGATTCGTGCAGCGGCATGTTTTCTCCCGAACGAAATTTTCTGTACAGGCGCTACAAGAAATCAGTTTTGAAATTCCTGAAGCTTCCACCACCGCAATCATTGGACGCTCGGGATCAGGAAAATCAACATTGGCCCGCTGCATTGCCGGGTTTGAACGGCTCGACGGGGGAACGGTGCTTGTTCAGGGCTCAGCGGTGAAAGGTCCGCAGCCGTATGTGCAACTCATTTTTCAGGACGCCGGAACAGCGCTGAATCCAAGCTTCACGGCAGCAGAGCTCATCGCTGAGCCGATGGACGTTGCGGGGCAAGGCAGCGCAAAGGAGCGGCGGGAACGGGTCATAGATTTGATGCGGGAGGTTGGCCTGGATCCGGATTCGGCCAGCCGTCGCGCCGGCGAGTTCAGTGGAGGACAAAAACAGAGACTGGCCCTGGCCCGTGCGCTGGCGGCAAATCCCCTGCTGCTCATTTTGG
>DATFDA010000116.1:0-2243 GCA_035252525.1 Candidatus Angelobacter sp.
ATTTAACTGCCAGGCGCCTGACGCCGGAAATATGGAAATCCTGCTTGAACACGGCACGCCGGAGCAGAAGAACAACTATCTCGAACCACTGCTTCGGGGCGAAATCCGCAGTTGTTTTGCCATGACCGAGCCGGAGCATGCAGGTTCCAATCCCACGTGGCTGAGCACGACCGCAGTGAAAGACGGAAACGATTACGTCATCAACGGCCACAAGTGGTTCACATCTTCCGCTGACGGCGCCACGTTCGCGGTGCTGATGGCTGTGACAAATCCTGAAGCGCCACCCCACCAGCGGGCCAGCCAGATTCTGGTCCCCATCAACACCCCGGGATTCAGGATTATCAAGAATCTCAGCGTGATGGGGCACGTGGGAGAAGACCACGCCAGCCACTCAGAGGTGCGGTTTGAAAATTGCCGCGTGTCACGGAAGAACCTCCTCGGGCAGGAAGGCGCCGGCTTTGCCATTGCGCAGGAACGCCTGGGCGCAGGACGCATTCACCACTGCATGCGCTGGATTGGCATTTGCGAGCGGGCTTTCGATCTGATGTGCAAGCGCGCCGCGGAACGTGAGCTCGCTCCCGGAAAGCCTCTGGGCACGCGACAAATCGTGCAGGCCTGGATTGCCGAAAGCCGCGCCGAGATCAACGCTTCGCGGCTGATGGTGCTGGAAGCAGCATGGAAGATCCAGAACTTCGGCCAGCTTGCTGCACGCGAAGAGATCTCCTGTATCAAGTTTTACGTTGCCGGTGTGCTCTTGAAGGTGCTGGATCGCGCCATGCAGACACACGGCGCGATGGGGCTGACACCGGAGACTCCTTTGGCTGCTTTCTACGCAGCAGAGCGCGGGGCGCGCATTTACGATGGGCCCGACGAGGTACACAAGATGGTTGTGGCCCGGCAGCGGCTGAAAAAATACGGCGTGCAGGTGTCCACGTAATGTGCGCCGATTTTCGCGATCACTCGCGCGAAGTCCGCCCTGGCGAGGAACTGGACGTTGCGCGTCTTGAGTCTTTCCTTCGCGCTCATTTCCCTGACGTCCATGGCCCGCTGGAGGTCAGGCAATTTCCCGCCGGCCACTCCAACCTGACTTACTCTGTGAATCTGGGCGAGCAGGAAATGGTTCTCAGGCGGCCGCCTTTCGGCAGCAAAGTAAAGTCGGCTCATGACATGGGACGCGAGTACCACGTTCTGTCGCACCTTCATGGCGTTTATCCATCACCGCGGCCCCTGCTCCACTGTACCGATGAGAGCGTGATTGGAGTGCCGTTTTATCTCATGGAGCGCGTCCACGGAATCATCCTGCGCAGGAAGTTACCCGATGGACTCGTGCTGCAATCCGAGACGGCCCAGCGCCTGAGCGAAGCTTTCATTGACAATCTGGCCGCGCTGCACGCGCTCGACTACAACGCCGTCGGACTCAGCGATCTGGGCAAGCCGGCCGGCTACCTGGAACGACAGGTCAAAGGCTGGATTGAGCGTTACCACGGTTCCAAAACCGAAGAACTTCCTGAAATCGAGCACATCACCCAGTGGTTGGGCAGGCATATGCCCGCGCAAAGCGACTCCACGCTCGTCCACAACGATTACAAGTACGACAACATCATTCTTGCGGAAGATAACATTACGGAGATCAAGGCGGTGCTGGATTGGGAGATGTGCACACTGGGCGATCCCCTGACCGATCTGGGAACGGCACTGGCTTACTGGGTGAACGCCGACGATCCACCCGAGGTGCAGATGGTGCGGTGGGGGCCAACCTCAATTCCGGGAAGCCTTACGCGCCAGCAGCTAGCCCAACGATATGCGGAGAAGACCGGGAGAGACCTCTCTCATCTCCTCTTCTATTATGTGTTCGCGCTGTTCAAAGTGGCGGTGATTATTCAGCAGATCTACTACCGCTACCATCATGGACTCACGCAGGACCAGCGGTTTGCCACGCTGGGAAAGACTGCGAAAATGCTGCTGCAGGTGGGGTTGGGAGCGGCGCGACGCGAAACGATCTAAAACTTTGCTAACACGCCAGCCCAAAAATCTCTTGCCCAAAATAAGGGCAGAAAGGTATTGTTGCCCTTCTTCACCAAACACCTGCGAGACAGATGCAGCACTCTTCAGAGAGAAAGACGATGACCATCAGCGATGCGCAACGAGACGTGCGTACCATCTTCCGTGGAGGGTTTGCGGGTCAGCTGGTCTCCAGCTTTATCTGGTTTGCTTCGGCGAGCCTGGCCACCTGGTACTCGACC
>DATFDA010000117.1:0-9219 GCA_035252525.1 Candidatus Angelobacter sp.
AGCGATTTGTGATCAGGCGCAGTTCCGCGTTCCAAATGCCGGCGAATGCGTTCTGCTGAAAGGGCAATTGGGGTCAGTGGGTTTTTGATTTCGTGCGCCACACGCCGCGCCACCTCTCGCCACGCCGCCTCTTTCTGCGCCTTGAGCAACTCGCTGAAATCTTCAAATACAATCACGTAGCCCAGCCTCTGTTTCCCGTGTTGGACAGAAGACACGGTTACACTGGCGTTGAGCTTGTCTTTTTCTCCCTGAATTTCCAGTTGTGATGCGGTAATCGCCATGCGGTCAGCCCGGCGGAGAAGATGCTCGAGGTCAGAGGCCGTCTCGGCAGGAAAGATGTCCTGCAGGCTTGATCCCACCAATGCCCGGCCATGAGGCCAGAACATCCTTCCGAAAGCCACGTTGCTATGCGTCACACGATGGTCCGGTCCGAGGGAAAGCACGCCGGTGGGAATGCTTTCAAGAATGGTTTCGATATGCCGGCGTCTTTGTTCGAGTTCGGTGTTTGTTTCCGTGAGGGCGTGGGCAGATTCTTCAATTTTCCGCCGGCTGGATTCCAGTTCTTCCGCCATGCGGTTGAATGAAGCTACCAGTTGCGCCAGTTCGTCCGCGGCCGGCACATCTACGCGATGACCCAGGTGGCCCAGTGAAATTTCACGGGTGGCCTCCGCCAATGCTTCCACTGGGCGCGTCACCAGCTTGGCAAGAAACAATGAAAACCACGTCGCGACGAACAAGACCAGAACCGTGAGCAGCGTAAGCAACAGCATGTACATGCCACGGATTCGCTTGGCTTCCCGGCTCAGTGCAAGATAGTTCTGCTGGTTCTGGTTGATCTGATCGAGCGTGGGAGTGAAATCCTTTGGCAGGGGCATGCCAACCAGAATCACTCCTGAATTTCCGGTGGAAGCAGCGCCGAGAAGGTATTCAGTGCCGCCGTAGGACCACTTTTGCGGACTTTGCTGAATCCTGGTGATGCTCGGAAGGCGAGAGCGGAGCGTGGGCCAGGGCTGAGGCGCGTTCCAACTGGCCACGGCATCCCCATCAGCAATCGCCAGCGCGAAGCCTCCTTGAAGAGTCGGCTGGTGGCGGCGGAATTCGTGCAGCACTCCGGCGTAACTGCCGCTCGCGAGGGCGTGCTGTGCTTCCGGCGATTGCGCAATCTCAACGGCTTCATCCCGCGCATTCACGCCTGCGTAATCGGCCAGCAATGCGCCTACCCGGCCGGAATCCTGCTGCAATTCGTTCACTGGCATGGAGAACCACTTGTCAATCGAGCGGTTCATCAGCCCGTAAGCGAACATGAACATTACAATGGCGGGAGCAAATGAGAGCAGTAAAGCGCCAATCACCATGCGTGTGCGCAGCCGCGAGCCAGGAACACCGAGGCGGCGCTCGGCGTAAAGTTTGACCAGGTTGCGAAACAGGACAAACGTGAGCACCACCAGCAGCAGGAAAACCAGCGCCGAAAGGGCCACCAGCACCAGCGTTTGCTGCGCCGAGTCCGGACTCAGTTGTTTGAGGTTGAAGGCCTGCTGCGAAAAAACCACTCCGAACAGAAGAAGGATTCCCAGCGCCAGCGGAATCAGTGTGGCGCGGCGCTGGCTCAGCGAGAGGGACCGCTTGCTCGGATCTGGATTGAATGCAGCCACAAGGTATGGCTCACGCAATCAATGTCTTGCGGGAGTCATGAACACAATTATAAGCGCTGCTGCAAACAGGGAACGTGCACACGCGCGTACAAAGTGCTTACTGTCATGCGCTCGGAACAGCGGCCTTTTTGTAGGCTGCGGCGGGCAGGAGCAGGCTGAAAACTGAACCATTCTTGCCTGGTTCCACACTGGTTTCCACCGAGATGGCGCCTCCATTCTTGTCGATCAGATTTTTGCTCACCCACAGCCCAAGTCCATTGCCAACGTCTGATTTTGTGGTGAAGAAAGGCTGAAACAGGCGCTTAATATCGGAGGGATTTATTCCGGGTCCATGATCTTCAATTTCGATCCTGACCGTCTCGTTCCCATTATGGCGCACTCGCACCTGGATTGCGCCACCGTTGGGCGAGGCATCGATTGCATTGGAAAACAGGTTCGACAGAACCTGGCGAATCTCGCCCCTCACAGCCCTGATCTGGCTGTCATCGGCATTGGTTTCAATCGTCAGGTTCTTGTTCCTGACCTTCCCCTGCATTAGAAAAAGTAGTTCGCTCAAGAGTTCGGATACGGAAAAGTCCTCGCTGCTCGCGGTCTCCTTGTAAAACGCGAGTGTCTGGCGGGAAATGTGGGCAACTCGCGTGAGCTCCTGTTGCGCCTGGAGCAGCAGAGCGCGCGTTTGCGGATCCAGGTTGGCGTGGCTTTGGGCGAGATACACCAGGTTCACTACCGCTGCCAGAGGGTTGTTCATCTCGTGAGCAATAGTCGCCGCAAACCGGCCGGCTGCGGCAAGCTTCTCGGTGCGGCGCAGGGCCAACTCGGCTTCCTCACGCCTGCGGTCCGCCTTGTTGAGCGCAGAAGCGACGGCAAGAATTGAAATGGTGAGAATGGTAACGCTGGCCAGAACCATAAGAGCCGTGGCCATGCCCGGGTAGTCTGGTCCTCGTTGGTGCACCAGGATGCGTACGAAACCCAGCAGCGGCATGACCGAGAACGTCAACACGAGCAATACCCGGGCAAGATAGCCTCCCGCCGCAGTGCTGAGAACGGTCTTCATCAATCCCCGATTCGATTGCGCGAGCAGAATTGAGACAGCCAGAAGGAGAAAAAGCGCGGCGGTGGGGATGGCCATCCAACGGGAATAAAACGGGCTCACATGGTAGATGTATCCCAGGATGCCGAGATAGGAGATGGCCAGAACTGCCACAGCGGGAACCTGGAAAACTGCCACGCGCCACTTCGAACCAAGCAGTAGGATGGCAGCGCCGGCGCACACAAACGCGACCGAGGTGTTGAAGGCGAACCTGCCCGGGGGTACGCCGGTTGCGCTCCAGTTCTGCAGCCGGTGGTGGAAGAACAATGCGTCAATGCCGAACTCCGCGCCAAGCACATACTCAAGGAATATGGCCCCAGCAAAAACCGCCACTGCGAGGCCCAGGACCCGGGCGGTGGTTTGTGTACTGCGGCGAGGTATCGACCACAACAGAAGAGCCAGAGCACAGGTAGAGAAACACAAGGCTGTTTTCGGAGCGATAAACGAACCTGCAACGGTGCCTTTGAGAGCCGGAATGTTGAACTGCCATCCAGCTAGAACCAGGATATTACAGCCCAACAGTAGCGCGGCCGTTTCGCGGTAGTCAATCTTCAGGGCAATGATCTTTGACATTCGCCACGGTTCGAATTGTGCGGGCCCTGTTCTCAGGCAGGTTGTCGATTGCACTCCGGCAGGAACCTGATTTATGCGCGGTTTGAATCACTTGTGAGCGGCCCGGATCCGAACTCTACCCCCGAACTTTACAGAGGCCCTGTGATGGCTGAATCGGATTCATTCCCCGGTGTCAATCTGGGCCCGTTGCAATTTATCAGAGTAGTCTACATAAATCGACTTCCACTGTGTATAAAAATCCACCGCGCCCAGGCCGCCTTCGCGGTGTCCGTTGCCTGTGGACTTGGTGCCACCGAACGGAAGATGCACTTCCGCTCCAATGGTGGGGGCATTTACGTACGTGATACCAGCATCGAGGTCGCGCATGGCGCGAAACGCCTTGTTGACGTCGCGAGTGTAGATGGAAGATGAGAGTCCGTAAGTGACCCCATTTGCAATCTCAATTGCGTGCTCAAAGCTTTCGCAGGGGACTAGGCTGACCACCGGCCCAAAGATTTCTTCCTGGGCAATACGCATGCGTGAGTCAACGTCAGTAAACACCGTCGGCTCAAAGAACCAGCCGTAGGAATGCTCCGGCTTGTTCACGGCCTTTCCCCCAGCTTCAATCTTTGCGCCTTCGTTCTTGCCGATCTGAACGTACTTTTCCGTGGTGGCCACTTGCTGTTCGTTGATCTGCGGGCCTATGTCAACGCCCTCGTCCAGGCCGTTGCCCACCTTGAGCTTCCCGGCGCGGTAAACCAGGCGGTCGGCAAACTGGCGATACACGCCTTTCTGCACGATTACGCGGCTTGCTGCGGTGCAACGTTGTCCGGTAGTGCCGAATGCGCCCCACACCACGCCATCTAGCGCCAGGTCCAGATTGGCGTCATCCAGGATGATGATGGCGTTCTTGCCCCCCATTTCCAGCGAGCAAGGCTTGAAGGAGCGTGCTGCCGCCTCTCCCACCAGGCGGCCAACTTCGCTGGAACCGGTGAAGGAGATGGCCCGCACGCCAGGATGTTCCACAATCGGCGCGCCGGCATCGGGGCCAAAACCGGTCACGATATTGACTACTCCTTTGGGCAGGCCGGCATCCGTCAGCGCTTTTACCAGGTTGAAAGTGGAGAGAGGCGTGTCTTCAGCCGGCTTGATCACGCATGTGTTGCCGCACACCAGCGCCGGCAACAGCTTCCACGAAGGGATGGCCATAGGGAAGTTCCAGGGCGTAATCATGCCGCAAACGCCCAGGGGCACGCGCACGGCCATGGCGAACTTGCTGGGCAACTCTGATGGAACGGTGGCGCCAAACAGCCGCCGGCCTTCGCCGGCCATGTAAAAGGCCGTGTCAATGGCTTCCTGCACGTCGCCGCGTGTCTCCTTGAGCACTTTCCCCATCTCCCGCGTCATTTGGCGGGCATATTCCTCTTTTCGCTCTGTGAGTAGTTCAGCGGCGCGATAGATAATTTCCGCCCGCTTGGGGGCGGGAACAAGACGCCAGCGCTCAAAGGCTTTCTGCGCGGCGCTTACAGCATCATCAACGTCCCGTCTGTCAGAGCGCTGAAAGACGCCGATGACATCACGGGTATCAGCCGGGTTAAGGTTTTCAAAAGTTTGGCCGCTGCGGGACTCGACCCACTCCCCGCTAATAAAGTTCTTATAAATTTTCGCCGACATGTATTCTGATGGCTGCCTTCGTGGAATTTAAACTGTTTATCGTATCAACTTTGGCTGAGTTCAGGAAAGAACTGTCAGACAGGCACTCTGGAACCGGTTCCGCGACCAGTGCCTCTGGATGGCGAACGAAAAGGTATGTAGTCTCCGGGATAATTTTCCAGGCAAGAAACCCGGCCAGAGCTACATTTCCATTCTACAATGTAAGCAGCTAGTTTACGAAAACAGAACTTTGATTCGAAAAGTTGAGAATGTTTGAATAAAACAGGGTAGATTTATTGCCTTTTAATGCGCCCAATGTCTACACCATCTACCAGATCGCTTGCCGGTTCTATTCTACTTGCTGACGACGATGCTCAACTGGCGATATTTCTATCCAAGTCTCTGGAGACCGCTGGGTACTCTGTCCACACCGCGCTCGATGAAGAGAGTGTGCTCCAGGAACTAAAAAGGCAGAATTACCAGCTCATTATCCTGGACCTTAACTTTGGCCAGACAGACGGCCTGGCGTTGCTGGAGCGGCTGCGCACAGAAGGACTGGAAACACCGGTGATGGTGCTTAGCGCGCGGAACAAGATCAATGATCGTGTGGAGTCTCTCAACCTGGGCGCGGACGATTACGTTACCAAGCCCTTCTCTTTTCAGGAACTCGCGGCCCGCGCCAATGCTCTGCTGCGGCGGAAAACAGATCCCGCGCTCAGCATATTGAGGGTAGAGGATTTGGAACTCGATCCGGCCACTCGAAAGGCACACCGCGGGCAGCGCGAGATCAAGCTCAGCCCCAAGGAGTTTGATCTGCTCTCGCTGCTGCTGCGCCGGGGCGGGAGTACTGTGAGCCGCCAGGAACTGCTGCGTGAATGCTGGGGCCACGAGATGGAAGGAGATAGCAACCTGGTTGACGTTTACGTTAACTATCTGCGGAAGAAGGTAGATTTTCCTGAAGATGAAAAGCTCATCTATACGGTTCGCGGAGAAGGCTATCGCATGGGAAAGGCTCCGGGTAACCAGAAGGTAAGCACAGCTAATCATCAAGCTGAGACGGTACACGCGCTTTCCAGCCACTCCTACCCATCTGCGCAACCCAGCGAGGTTGCGGGAGCCCCAGCGAACGCGACTTTGCGGGCCATGGTGCACTCTGTGGCGCATGATCTTGCCCAGCCTCTAACCAGCCTGCGGTGTTTCCTGGAGGTGTTGTCTCTGGATAAAAACCTGCCTGCTGCCCACGCAAGCGACCTGCGCGTGATTGAGCAACAGGCTGACCGGGCCATCGCGCTAACCAAGGGAATTTCTGCCATGGTGCGGGACGCGTTTGTACCGGAGGAGCCCTGGGTCCCATTGGACCACGTGCTGAATGAGATTGTGAACGACTTCAACGTGCTGTTGAACTCCGGCATGCTGACTCTGGACCGGCATTGGGATTCCTCCCTGCACGTCAGCAGCAGCCCCATGCTTCGCTACGTCCTGTTACTGCTTCTGAGCAAACTGGCGGGACGCAACACGCGGCCTTTGCTTCTTACCATAACCGCAGGCAACAAGGACGGGCGGTGCAATATACGTTTTTCATGGCAGGCCAGCGACCCAGGCAAGCCGCAGCTTCCGGATGGCCGCACCGTTTTGGCCAAAGATATTCCTACGCTGGAGGAGTTGCTGGCTGCATTGGGCGGAGAGCTGACAGTCGCAGAACATGAAGCTGAGGTGTTGCTCACGTTGCCCGCGGCTCCGTCTGCTTCCGCTCACCGTCCGGGCCTGGTGCACTAGCCAGAGCGCAGCGCCTCATTCCCCCATCACTGCCACAACCACTCGTTTTGATCTTTGGCCATCGAACTCAGCATAGAAAACCCTCTGCCACGTGCCCAGGAGAAGTTCACCGTTTTTAATGGGAAGAATCACCTGATGATGGACCAGAATTGCTTTTAGATGAGAGTCGCCGTTGTCCTCGCCTGTCTGGTGATGCAGGTAATTCTTTTTGAAAGGCGCAACTTGCTCCAGCCATGCGTCGATATCGTGAATCAGGCCGTCTTCATTGTCATTCACGTAAACGCCAGCCGTGATGTGCATGGCTGAGACCAGCACCAGGCCATTGCTCACGCCGCTTTCACGCACCACCTTTTCCACTTGAGGAGTGATGTGAACATAGGCGCGGTGCTTTTTGGTGTTGAACGTAAGATAGTCAGTGTGGAATTTCATGGGTTCTTCCGTCAGCATCTCCGGTATTGACCAAGCAGTGTAAATGTTTTGAGCACGGAACAGAGTGCGCCAGGCGCGCGCCTGCGCATCAAAGATTGCATATGGCCAAACCGGTTTATCCAACTGCGGCTGCTTTCCTCCCAGAGAAGCATACCTTGCCAAGTCTGCGAGACGCAGCAGCCAGATGCAAAGGTTGTGATCTATGGAAACGCGGTACACAGACCGTCTTTGGGGAGGGCGGTTCCCACGCCCGCGTTCTTATGGTGGGCGAACAACCCGGCGATAAAGAAGATTTGCAGGGACGTCCGTTTGTAGGTCCGGCAGGAGCGGTGCTGGACAAGGCATTGCAGGTTGCCGGAATCGACCGCAATGATGTTTATGTGAGCAACATCGTAAAGCATTTCAAGTGGGAGCCGCGCGGAAAGCGTCGCATTCACAAGAAGCCGAGCGCGATGGAAGTGAGCGCCTGCAGGCCATGGCTGGATGCGGAGATTGAAGTGACTCGCCCCGATGTGGTTGTGCTGCTTGGAGCCAGCGCCGCTCAGGGCTTGCTGGGACGCGATTTCCGCGTGAGCCAGCAGCGTGGAGATTGGATATCGTCCCCTCTTGCACCCTTCGTCATGGCTACCGTCCATCCGTCTTCTATCCTGCGTGCGCCGGATGACGAGAGCCGTCATGAGGAGATGCGCAAGTTCACTGCCGATTTGAAGAAGGTCGCGGCCAGACTGAGAATGCCCAAAGCCGCATAGCTTGAGCTGCATCAACGGCTGCTAGTTCAGTCTTGCCATGGAGCGGCGCAATCCGAGCGCTGTTTGGCGTATCTCTTCTGCGTCGGAAGCGTCAGGCGCCATCTTTACATATTCTTCAAAGTCACTGACAGCACCGCTTAAATCGTGCAGGTTGTAGCGCAGCGCGGCACGCTGTTTCACGTCTTCAGGTGACCGGGGATAGATCACCAGAATCAAGTCCACCACCTGAATGGCGCGCCGGAAGTCCCGGCGGGAAAGATAGATGGTGCGCAGGTTGTTGAGCATGCGCGTTAGCATCTGCCGCCGGGTGACGATCAGAAGAAATTCCGGCCGCAACGTAATCTGCCCGGCATGGATGGACTCGATCTTGCGTTTACAGTCATCCTCGCTGAGCACTGAGCCGCGCTCGAAAGCGTCAATGAAAAACGAGCGGCCATCAATATCGTAATGCTTGAGCATGAAATGGCCCGGCATGCCCACGCCGAACAACTGGAACCCGGCGCGCCGGGCCACTTCCATATACAAAAGCGCCAGCGTGATGGGAATTCCCATGCGACGGTCGAGCACGTCATTGATAAAGGAGTTGCGAGGGTGGTAATAATCGGCGGTGTTGCCGCGGAACATCTCTTGCTCAAACAGCACGCAGTTGAGCGCCGCAATGCATTGCGCCGGCTCGCCCGGATCGTCAATTTTGGCCGAAACCCGCCGGCCAAGCTCCTCAACTTGCGCGATGTATGGCGCGGAATCAAGGTTAGGGTATTCGATGCGCGCGAAGGTAAGCGAAGCACGCAGCATATCAATGCGCTCGTCTTCAATTCCGGGCTTCACCAAAGCGGCGAAGGCCTCCAGCACCTCCGAACTCGTCCGCGCACCCATGATGCCATTGTAGTGGAATCCAAAGCGGCGCACCGGGCAAGGCAGGGCGGGTATTTCAGCAGCAGTGACACGCCTTTTGGTTCCAGGCGTCCCGTCCTTCTTTGAGCACAAGCGGTGTAATGGCGAGCGCAGCCAGCGGGTCAGCCCAGTGGATTCCAAGGGAAGCATTCACGCCCAGGCCCGCCAAAGCTATCCATGCCAGCCAGGCGCAGATCGAGCTCTGGGCAGCGTCGGCAGCCAGCGCCGAGCTGCCGGTCTGAGTTGAGAGCCGGCGTTTGCGCCTTGCGAGCCACGGCATAATCACCGCTGCGGCAACCAGCAGCGCCATCCCTAGGTAGGTAGGCTTAGGCGCTGACCAGAGTCGCAGCAATGACGACACGGACGCACTACCAATGAATAGAGCGAGACAGAAGAGCAGCACTGCGGTAAGGCGGGCGGCACG
>DATFDA010000118.1:0-4318 GCA_035252525.1 Candidatus Angelobacter sp.
TTTTGTCTTTCTTGATGGGACCACCGAGCGAAAATCCAAACTGGTTGTTGTGGAACGCGTCCTGCGGGCCGGGTTTGGCATTGAAGAAGTTGCGCGCATCAAGCGCGTTGTTGCGGAAATATTCGTACACCGAACCGTGAATCGCATTGGTGCCGGACTTGGTGACAATGTTGACCGTTCCGCCGGAATTGCGGCCGTACTCCGCTTCAGTTCCGTTGGCGATGGAAACAACATCCAGCGCATCCATGGGCAAGATGGTGGCTGGCGTGCCGAAGACGCCGCCCTGGTTGATGGCCGGCAGGTTGCGGTAACCATCATTCATATCGGTGCCGTCGAGCAGGTAATTATTGGAACGTCCGCGATTGCCGTTGATGCTGAAGAGGCCAAAAGAGCCGGGCGAATCGGCCACGCCTGAAGGATCGCCGCCGGAGCCGGGCACCATGACCAGCAGCTTGGTGAAGTCGCGGCCGCTCACAGGGAGTTCCTGAATCTGCTGGGTTTCAATATTGCCGCCAAGGTTGTCCTGCGTGGCTTCGATCAGCGGCGCCTGCTCGGTGACCACCACCGTTTCTGACACTTCACCCGGCGCAAGCTGGACGTTGACCTGCTGGCTCACGGAAACGTCCACCTTCACCGCCTTGACCGCGGCGGGACGAAATCCTTTGGCTTTCACAGTGACGTCATAAGTCCCGATGGGCAGCTCAGAAACAAAATAGTTGCCGGTGTTATCGGTTTTGCTCGAGCGTGAGAATCCGGTGGATGGACTGGTGACTGTGATTTCGGCATCCGCAACCACGGCGCCGGAGCTATCCGTCACGGTTCCCTGCACACCGCCCCGGAAAGTTTGCGCAGCCAGAGACACAGCCAACGCGAAGAGAAGAGATACTGAAGCAAGTGTTCTCATCTGTGAATGCCCCGAATGTGGATTTGAGCCGTTCTGGGAGAGGATTATACCGCTGTGCATGAGCATAAAAACCAAAGCAGGGAAACATTTAGCCGCAGATGAACGCAGATCAAACGCAGATTTATAAAGTAATTGCCAAAATTGCCAGCATTGCCGAGATTGCCAAAATTGAAAACAAAGAATTAGCCGCGAATTAACCCTAATGAGCAGAATGCCGTTTCTGTGGCGACCTACCTAGACCTGCCGAGACGGTGTTTGCTGTTTGTGAAGATTCTTTTTGTTCTTAGTGGCTCCTTATTTTGTTCTATGTGGTTCCGTCGGCCTGCCCTGAGTGACGGAAGCGAGGCGAACGATTTGTGCTTTGTGATTCATCCAGCGCTTATAAAAATAAGTGTTGACTTCCAGCAATTAGGGATAGAATCGCCGCAGCAACCAACCAAAACTAAGGGGGAGTATTTTCGATGGGTAGACCTACGGGGGTAACGATTATTGCGGTGCTTGATTTTATAGGAGCAGCCTTCTGCATTCTCGCCGGCCTGGGCATGATGCTGGGAGGAGGCTTTGTGGCCACTCTACTCAGCCAACAACAAGGCGGTGGCGCCGGCGCCGGTTTTCTCGCCGCGATCGGCGCGGGAGTGGGAGTCTTCTTGCTGGTGTGTGCCGCCGTTGCAGTGCTGCTGGGCTGGGGTCTGTTGAAGCTCAAGGAATGGGCGCGGATCGTTACGCTTGTCCTTGCCGCAGTTGGAGCGCTGTTTTCGCTGATCGGATTGGTCGGCGTGATGGGCCATTTTGCCGCTATCGCGGTAGTTTTCGTGCTTGTCCGGCTGGCCATCAACGGCTTGATTATCTGGTACCTGCTGCAGCCGCACGTAAAGGCTGCATTCCAGGGCATGCAGGCCAGAGCCGCAGGCGCATAACTCACGCAGGCGCTTCGCCTCAACAGGATGAATCTTATGGCACAGCGCAGGGCTGTGCCATAAGTTTTTGGCTCGCTCTCACTTCTGAATCGCTGTGCTCGCCATGGCGTTCGCCGCAACGAACCACACGGAGGCAAGGCTCAGTGCCCTTCAGGTTGCGAATCAAAGAAGAGGAAAAAGTTGGTGGGCTGGTCGGGCGCAGCCTTGCCCTGTGCCTGAGCGGCGCGGAGGGCTTGCAGCGATGTAATGCCGCTTCTGCCGTCAGCGCTCGGCCAGGCACTGGGGTCGGTGACCAGAACGGAAACAATTTGCCACCACACCTTGCCGAAGTCTTTCCCGTCAATGATGTGGCTGTGGTTCAACGTGGGGACAATCACGCTGGTTCCCGGAGGAACTTTGCCCTGCGCCGCCAGCACGGGGCCAAGATCAATGTTCATGGCGTGCATGGTGCAAGTGCTGGGAACGCCTGTGTGGGTGGTGACCGGCGGGCCGGGCTCGGGACATTGCACCGCGACGCTGGGATGAGTCTTGAACGCCTCAGGTATGAAGCCAAACAGGCTGAGCAGAGCATTGCCCAGCGGGACATTGAAAGCGTCATTCGGGTCATGTGAATTGCCGAAGAAGGGCGCGATCACGTAGAGCTTGAGCGTCTCCTTTACCGGCTGGCCGGCGGGATCAATGGTGGGCTGGCGACCGACTACGCAGATGGGCTTCTGAAACTCGTTGGGATCAACGGCGGCGACCTGGCCATTGTGATCAAGATCGTCAAACGGCTGGTGCGTGCAGTGGAAGTTCTGGAAGTAAGTGAAGACCAGCAGTTGACCATCGCCATAGCCTTCAGTCTGGTTCACCTGCAACGGGCGAGTGGTATTGGTATTACCGTTGTCATCTGAGACCGCAAAGCCGCCGGCGACAAACAACAATAGAACGGCGCAAAGTCCAGCAAAATACTTCTTGCTCATCTCTTTCTCCTGGAAATAAGGTACGGGACCCGGAATCACAAGAGGATAGTGTGTGGCGGCGAGTAAACGTTACAGAGATGCGGGCGAGGGTAAGAGACAGAACAGACAAAAATTTGCTGCAGATGAACGCGGAATGACGCAGATCAAGATTAAGAAGAAATTGCCGCAGATACCAAAAGTGCAAACATCAAAATGAAAAACACAAACCCACTGCGCAGGTGGGGTTTGGATCACCAGAGCTGCCCTACTGGTTCCTCCCTGATGATTGGCTTTGGCCCATCTGATTTTGGCAGGTGAATGGCTCCCAGGAACGGCGCTGCTTGCGGATCGTAGATGAGAGTGATCTGTCCGCCACGGCCGGGAGATCCGGCGAATCCATCTTGTCCATTTGAGCCGTCTCTTCCGTCTCGACCGTTGGGAGTTCCCACGCCGCCAGAACCGCCTCGTCCGCCATGGCCGCCTTTGCCTCCCTGCCCGCCGTCGCCTCCCACGGACTTCACGGTAAGCGATCCGCCCTGCGGGTCCACCAGGAACATGGTAGTCTTGCGCTCCGCTTGCACGGCTATTTGAAGCAGAGGAGGTTCACTTCCCTGCCGCAGCGTCACGCGCACCTGCACTGGAGGCCCGTCGTCGCCGTTTCCTCCATTCTGGCCGTCTGTGCCGTTGGTTCCGTCAGAACCATCTCCGCCAGCCTCGGGATGGTCCGGATCAATAGAGCCCATTGTGCCGTTGCTGCCGTCGGTTCCATTTGTCCCATCAAGACCGTTGGAACCCGAGCTGCCGGCGAAGGCGGCGGCAAACTGGCGATCGTAGCGTATGGGAACGTCCAGCTCAGCTTTGAGATCAGGATGGCTGGGCGCAGTGATGGTTACATGCGGCAGCTTGCCTTCGCTCAGCCTGGGATCGGACGCGAGGGAGAGCACACCTTTGTTGTTCACAGCGGCCACCGTTGCCGATACGTTCAGGTCCTGCCACAGAATCTTTCCATGGCCTGCTCCCTCAGTGACAAATACCGTGCCATCTGGCGTTGTGAAAGTGACGACCAACGGCAGCTTGTCTCCCGGCGCAATGCCCGGTCCCTTGGGGAAGCTGACAGCCATAGACTTGGCGGGAACCTTGTTGAGGTAAACCCTGGTTTGAAAGACATGGACCTCAAGCGCCGCGCAACCGCTGAGCCAAAAAGAGAGTGTGATCACAAGGCAGGCTGCGCAAGCTCGGCGGGTGAAAAGCTTCTGCAATGCTGAAACCTTGAAGGTGAACATTGACGCCTCCCCGACGCCGATTCTCTGCTGGCATAGAACCCGAGTAGAAGCAGCATGGCGTGCTTCGCATATTCCGGGCAAGTAAAGTGTTGTGAAGGATTGTGAGTGGGGGGTTAGGAAAATTGAACACCTACCACGGAGTCGTCATGACCGAAGAGGTCCCAAACGAGTGCGAAAATGCTTTTGTTGTCGCTCCGCCTGCGGCTCCGCTCCCGCCTACGGCAGTGAGGTGTTGGTGTGATACTCCGCTTACCCCGCCCTTATCCCTCGGCG
>DATFDA010000119.1:0-8469 GCA_035252525.1 Candidatus Angelobacter sp.
TCTCAATCATCTGCGGGCCGAGAAAGAGACGCATAAAGTCCGGCCGGGTGATGGACAGAAGCAATCCGGCGACACCGCCGAGAACGAAGAGCAGCAAGGCGGCATTGATCAACCGCAGGTTGCGGCGGAAGACTCGTGGCCAGGTGAAGCGGTAAAAATGGATGATGCCGCGAGGACTCGATTTTTGTCCGGAATAGATGGTATTGTGAGCGCGGGAAAGCAGAAGGTTCAACGAACGCGCGTACGATCTGCCGCTCGCGTCTTCGCGCAGAGTGGAAAGATCGGCCGCAGCCTGCCGGTAAAGCAGCCCCAGTTCCTGAAGCTCAAGCCGGGTCAGCGAGCCAAGACCCTGCTTGCTGCTCTGGTCGAGGAAACGTTCCAGGCGGTCCCAATGGCTTTGGCGTTTCGCGAGCCAGTGAGCAGAGATCATACGTGGACAAGCTTATCATTGACACTCCGGAGCAGGTGCACCTTGAGTTTGTGCTTGCGGGCATCGGCAGCCGGTTTATGGCGGCGCTGCTAGACTCGCTCATCCAGGGAGTTGCTATCTTCCTGCTTGTTATCATCACAATTGCGTTTGCCGCCGCGCCGCTGTTCGGCCGCTCTCCCGTGTGGGCATTCGCGGTCATGATTTTCGTGATCTTCTGCATCATGTGGGGCTACTACGCAACCTTTGAAGCCCTATGGAAGGGCCAGACGCCAGGTAAGCGCTGGGCCGGAATCCGTGTGATCAAAGATTCAGGACGGCCCATCAACGCGTTTGAGGCGATTGCCCGCAACCTGGTGCGCTTTGTCGATTATCTGCCGGGGTTCTACGGCATAGGAGTTGTTACCATGTTGCTGAACAAAAAGAACCGCCGCCTGGGCGATTTTGTTGCCGGGACGATTGTGGTGCATGAAAGTTCTGACCGGGAAGCAACGCCCTTCTTCAACACCGCAGCGCAGCAGAGCGACTACGCGTTCCCTCAGGCGGCGAATTTGACCTTGCAGGAAGCGGAGTTGATTGAGACGTTTCTGGCCCGGCGGCTGGACATTTCGCCCGCCATACGGCAGCAGAACGCCGAGCGCATTGCGGAGATGGTCTCAAACCGTTTGGCCATCGCGCCCGATGCCCGGCCGGCGGACACTGAGGCGTTTCTTGAGCTCATCATTCGTGAATTCCGCGCACGGGCCAAATACCGTTGATCGATCCGGCTGTCCGGCATGAACTTTGGCTTTTTCACCCGAGTTTGCCGGAAATTGCCAGAACCTATAAGGTAAATAACTGACGTGCACTAACGATTGTCCCTTGCGTATTGGGTTTACCCGTTTTTCTGTGGTACTTTAGGCCCTAATCGCTCATTCGTGAATTTCCCCCGGCACAAGAGCGCCTCTCGTATTCATTTATGGCACTTGGATTTGGCTTTAACAAAGTAAAGGTACTGGCCTCGGCGGAGAAGTTCGTCCAGCAGGGCAAGCTGCAGAACGCCATTACGGAATACGAAAAAGTTGTCAGAGAAGATCCCAAAGATCTTACGGTTCTGAACACCATCGGCGATCTTTATGCCCGCATTGGCGACAACGATCATGCGGTGCACTACTTCAAGAAAGTTGGCGACCAGTACGCGCAAAGCGGCTTTACGGTAAAAGCCATCGCCATCTACAAAAAGCTTTCCAAGCTGGCTCCGGGTAACGCTGAACACATCACCAAACTGGCCGAACTGTACACCCAGCAGGGCCTGTTCAGCGACGCTCGCGCGCAATACATGCTGATGGCAGACGCCCATCTACGCGCCGGAGAAACCAACCAGGCGGCCCGAGTCTTCCAGAAGATCCTGGAACTGGATCCTGAGAACGCAGCGATGCAAGCCAAGCTGGCAGATCTTTACATGAAGCTTGGCAAGAAAGACGAGGCGCTGAAGATCTATTCCAGCGCGGCTGAGGCGCTTTATGCCAGAGGATCGTTCGAGGCTGCCGCGGAAGCGTTGAACAAAGTAATTACGCTGGATCCGAACAACAGCGGCGCGCAGCTTCTGCGGGGCATGATTGCGGCTGATTCAGGAGACCATCTCTCCGCCGTCCAGCACCTGGAACAGGTAGCCGACCTGAACTCGCGTCCAGATACATTGCGCGCCCTGCTGCGCGCGCGGATGGAGTCCAACAACATTGAAGGCGCGGACGAGCTGGCGCAAACGCTGCTGGACCGGCACAACGATCCCAGCGCTCTCGGCAATCTGGCTCAATGGTATGTAAATCATGACTACGTCAGCAATGCGGTCCAACTCTATGAGCGTAACGGCAGCAAACTTTCCGGCAACGCTGAGCTGCAAAACACGCTCTACGCGCTGATCAACAAAGTCAAAGACAACCCTGACGCGCTCAACCGCCTGCAAAAACTGCTGCAGCAGCCGGGCGAGGAAGCAGGGCCGAGCGCTGAAGTGATGGAACTGCAGGCCCATGCGGCGGCGCAGAAGGGCGACTATGCCCAGGCCAGGGACCTGTACAAGAAACTTTCTGAGGTTGAGCCGGAAAACGCCCTTCATAGCCAGAATCACCGGCAGATGCTGGCCAAGCTGGGCGAGGACTCAGCCACGCGCATTCTTACGCCCGAAGAGGCGGCGCAGGCGTTCATGGTGGAAGAGCTGGATGAGAACGCCGTGGTGGTGCACCAAAAATACGATGCGCCGACAGAGACTGCCATTGAGGCCGCGCTTACGGATGCGGAGCTGTACGTTTCCTACAACGTGCCTTCCAAAGCGATAGCTCCGCTGGAAGCCGCTCTGCCGCTGGCTCCCAAGGACGTTACGCTCAATCAACGGCTGGCCAGTTTGTACGCGCGCTCGGAGCGGTACGAGGATGCGTCAAAGATCTGCCAGAACCTGAGCGATATTTATCGCGAGCTGGGGCACGCCGCAGAAGCAGCCAAGTATCAGGAAGCGTCGCGGAAATATGGATTGCGCGCCGGCGTGACGCCAAGCGCGGCAGCCGCCATGCGGAAGCTGGAACCAATGCCGGCACCGATTGCCGAAGTGGCTCCTGCGCAAGAGATAAGCGGCGTGACTCCTGCGAGCCCACCCGCAGAGCAGGCAGCTTCTTCAGTGCAGGAGTTCAGCTTTGATGTTGCCATGGCTGCGGAACCTGAAGCGGCGGCGCCTCCGCTGGAAATAGAAATTGTTCCCGAGCCTCCGCCGGCTACTCCGGAATTTGAGCTGCAAGCCCATCCTGTGGAACTGCAACCAGAGCCGGCGCAGGAAGTTCCTGAAGCTGCAGAGCCGAACGAGTGGGAGGACATGCTCTCAGTTGAAGTGGACGAGCCGGAAGCAGCAAAGGTTGAGCTGGCTGACGAAGTTGTTGTTGAGGATGGCGCAAAACTGGAGCCTGAGCTGATACCACAAGCAGTGGCTGAGCCCGAGCCAATGCTGGTGGCGGAAAAAGAACCTGAAGGCGGATCGCCTGTCTGCTATGCGGTGGATGATAAGGTCCAGGAAGTTCAGTTTTTCATCTCGCAGAAGATGTGGAAGGCGGCGAACGACGCGCTTAATGAATTGACGGAGATCGCGCCGGATTCTGCGAAAATTCCGGAGCTGATGGCGGCCATTGCGGCGGAACAGTCGCGGCCCGCGCCGAAAGAAGAGCCGTCGCAACCCGCAGCAGCCGCCGAACTGGAACAAACCGCGGCAAGCTTCCTGCCGCCACCGTTTGCCGCTCCAGCGCCGCAAGCAAATATGGCCACCATGGCGGATCCCTTTGCGGCGCACAGGCCCGCCTCAGAAATGCCTACGGTGGCAAAAGTTTCTCCTGTCCCGCCGCCTCCACCGGCAAAACCGGCGGTGATGCGCGACGAAGAGCCGGTGCTTGAGCTGGACGAGGAGATCGCTCCGCCCACAGCGAAGGCTGCTCGTGTTTCTCCGCCTCGGATGGAACCCGTTGCTTCAGCAAAGAGCACGGAAGACATCCTCACGGATTTTGTTCACGATCTGGAAAGCGACGAACTGAAAGATTTTCTGCCTCGGCCACATGCAGAGCCGGCCATACCAATGCAGTCAGCCAGGGCCGCAGTATCGCCCCTGGCGACTCCAGTGGCGGCGCGCAGCGTACACAGCAATGGCGGAACGCAGATGGAGGACGCCAGTTCGGCGTTGGCGGACATTCTTTCCGACTTGCAGGAGGAAACAGCGGAAGCGGCTGAACCGCAGGAAGACCCGGAAACGCACTACAATCTGGGAATCGCTTTCAAGGAGATGGGATTGCTGGACGAGGCAATTGGCGAGTTGCAGAAGGTCTGCCGCGCCATCGACACCGGGCATACCTTCTCACAACCCATCCAGGCGTACACATGGCTGGCACAGTGCCTGGTGGACAAAGGAGCTCCGGAGGCGGCGGTGCGGTGGTACCAGAAAGCGCTCAAGATCCCGGAACTGGATGACTCCAGCCGCTGCGCCATTTATTATGATCTGGCAGCCGCCTACGAGGCGTTCGGCGACAGGAAATCTGCTCTGACGAACTTTATGGAAGTTTATGGCTCCAATATCGACTTCCGCGACGTAGCCAGCCGCATCAAGACTTTGAAATCTTGAAAATCTGCAATGGCATCTAATTAGTCCCGGTTTGAATTTGATCTCCACGAATCTCGAGACTCCCCCTGGGCCGCCTGCGGTAGAGCAGGAGCCGCTGCCGCCGGTATGGCTGCAAAGGCTCTTTGCGGCCATCTACGTGCTTTTTTGCATGATGCTGGGGATGGTGCTCCTGACCACGCCGTGGAGAAGCGACTGGTTTGATACGGGATGGATCCTGCAATATCCAACGGCGCAGGCAATCCTGCAGCATGGCTTTGTGCGCGGCGCAATCTCCGGCCTGGGGCTGGTGGATATCTTCCTGGGTGTGATGGAGGCGGTAAGCTACCATGACCGCCGCTGAGCAAGGCTCCGCGTTCCCTGGCTAAAAATACAACTCAGATGACTGACAGCAAGAAAAACTCGGAAGAAATCCAGGGTGTTGATAGCGAGCACCCTCTGCACCCGGCGCCCCTGGCGTATTTGAATCCGGATTACTTGAACAGCCCGGACGGCCGTATTCTGCGCATTCTGGCGGAATACTCTGAGCCGCTTTCCCGCTTCCGGCGGGAGAAAATCCAGGACACGGTGGTATTTTTTGGATCAGCGCGCTTCGCCAGCCTGTCACAGAGCGAAAAAGCGCTGACGATCCTGGAGAAACCGGGGTCCGCCAAGCCGGCCAAGCCGGAATCACAACCGGGCGGAAAAGACGGAGACGAGTTGCAGGCGGCGCTCAAGCGCGCACACGCGGCGGTTGAGATGTCGCGCTACTACGAGGACGCACGGAGACTGGCGCAGATGCTCACGGAATGGACTACTACGCTTCCGGGCAAGCGCCACCGTTTTGTAGTGACTTCCGGCGGAGGACCGGGAATTATGGAAGCCGCCAATCGCGGCGCGCGGGACGCGGACGGGAAAACCATTGGCCTGAACATCCGGCTACCCTTCGAGCAGTTTCCCAATCAATACATCACACCGGAATTGAATTTTGAGTTCCATTACTTCTTCATGCGCAAGTACTGGTTTGCCTATCTGGCTAAGGCGCTGGTGGTATTTCCCGGGGGGTTCGGCACGCTGGACGAACTGTTTGAAATACTGACGCTGGCGCAAACACAGAAGCTGGCCAAGAAAATCATTGTGATTGTTTACGGGAAAGAATACTGGAGCCGCGTGCTCAATTTAGAAGCGCTGGCGGATGCAGGGGCCATCTCTCCCGATGACACACAGTTGTTTTCCTTCTGCGACACACCGGAAGAGGCGTTCGAGTGCCTGAAAGAAGGCTTGACCAAGTATCATTTGCAGCCACAGCCGGCGCGACCAGTGCCGGAAGAGGGGCCGGAGATCGCCAAAACGTTGCCGTAAACAGCCTCCAGAATGCCGAGCGAGGCATCCCTATTGCAACGAAATCTTCAAAGGTGAATACTGGGTTTCACCTCTCTTAAGAGGCTCCCGCTCGGATTCTCAATTCGATAAGGATCCCTCGCTACGCTCGGGATTTCAGAAACAGCTACGCTCGGGATTCCAGAAGCAGACTGCACTCAGGCTCAGAAGCAACTTGCCTCGGGTATTGCAAAAGAAGCTTCGGCCAGGATGTGAACCATGACCAGCACTTCCACCCAGATTCCATCGCCAGGTACTCAGGCCTTTCGCGAGGCGCGCGATTTTCTTCTTCAGCACCGCGAAGACTACACAACCGCATACGCAAATTTCCAATGGCCCAGGCTGGAGCGCTTCAACTGGGCACTGGACTGGTTTGACGCTATAGCTGCGGGCGAGCGGCGCAACCAGACAGCTCTCTGGGTAGCCTACGAAGACGGCCGCTCCAGCAAGCTGACGTTTGCCGAGCTTTCTGAGCGGTCGTCGCGGATTGGCAATTACCTGCGTGGGCTCGGCGTGAAGCGCGGCGATCGTGTGCTGCTGATGCTGGGCAACGTACCCGCGCTGTGGGAGACGATGCTGGCAGTGATGAAGCTGGGCGGCGTGATCATTCCCGCGACTACCTTGTTGACTGCTGATGATCTGGCGGACCGAATTGTTAGGGGACACATCCGGCATGTGGTGTGCGCGGCGGAGCTGGCGCCCAAACTTTCTGGCGTGGCCAAGGATTGCACGCGCATTGCGGTGGGCGGATCGGTTTCAGGATGGCACGAGTTCGAGCAGGGCTACAACTCGCTGGCGGCGTTCCAGCCGGAGGGGGAGACCATGGCCGGCGATCCCATGCAGCTCTACTTCACATCGGGCACCACATCAAAGCCTAAGCTGGTGCTGCACAGTCATACCAGCTACCCGGTGGGACACCTTTCCACCATGTACTGGATAGGCCTGAAGCCGGGCGACATTCACTGCAATCTCTCTTCTCCGGGCTGGGCCAAACATGCGTGGAGCTGTTTTTTTGCGCCCTGGAATGCGGAAGCTACGGTGTTTGTGCTGAACCAGGTAAGGTTCAACGCGCGCGGGCTGCTGGACACGCTCACTGGTTGTGGCGTGACCACGTTCTGCGCGCCGCCAACGGTCTGGCGCATGCTGGTGACGGAAAAACTGGCAGACTGGAAAATCAAACTGCGCGAGGTGGCAAGCGCGGGAGAGCCGCTGAATCCGGAGGTAATCGAGCAGGTGCAGAAGGCGTGGGGACTCACGATTCGCGATGGCTACGGCCAGACGGAGACAACGGCGCAGGTGGGTAATCCTCCGGGGCAAAAGCTCAAGTTCGGCTCCATGGGCAGGCCGCTGCCGGGATATAGAGTGGCGCTGATAAATATTGAAGGGAAAGAGGCCGATGAAGGTGAGCTTTGCTTGCGGCTTGATCCTCCACCTGCGGGCTTGATGCCCGGCTACCAGGGTGATGATGGCAAGGTCATTCCCATCCAGGGGCCGCTCTATCACACAGGAGATGTGGTGCAGCGCGATAAGGAGGGATATCTCACGTTTGTGGGCCGCGCGGATGACGTATTCAAGGCCTCTGATTACCGCATCAGCCCATTCGAAGTCGAGAGCGCTCTCATCGAGCACCCGGACATTGTGGAGTGCGCTGTGGTGCCGTCGCCTGATCCCATCCGCATGGCGGTGGTGAAAGCATTTATTACTTTGCGAACTGGTTTAGAGCCCTCGCGGGGGCTGGCGCTTTCAATCTTTCAGCACAGCCGCAAAACGCTGGCCCCATATAAACGGGTACGGCGGCTGGAATTTGTTGATCTGCCAAAGACGATTTCAGGCAAGATCCGGCGCGTGCAGTTGCGAGCGGCAGAGGCCGAGAGGACGGGAAGAGCGGAGACGGAGTTCAGGGAAGAGGATTTTCCGGAGCTGTCCAGCTAAACCCACAACCTTTGAAACACAGAGAAACGGAGTAAGCGGAGGTAAAAAAACTTGGGCCGCGCCTCTTCATTAGCGGTATGCACACAGCCGATTCCGCTGCGGGCAAGTTGAAAGTCTTAGCTGGCTTACGCCCGGCTGCAGCGGAGCAGGTCCCTCACCCGCGCAGCAACAAGAGGCAAGAACTAAAGTTGCTCGTGATGCGCGGGATTCGGGATGACACGTCATTAACAGTATGGAAGGCACGTCATTAACAGTATGGAATAGACACGCGTCAGTAAAGTATGGAATGGCAATTCAATTTAGCCGCGAATTACGCCATTGGACACGAATGAAGAAGGCCGACGCCGAGAGGACGGGAAGAGCGGAGAGGGAGTTCAGAAGCTGTCCAGCTAAACCCACAACCTTTGAAACACAGAGGAAACGGAGTAAGCGGAGGCAAAAAACTTGGGCCGCGAATTACGCGAATGGACGAATTGAGAAGTAAATGACCGCTCTTTCAATTCATCGGATCAAAAGCTCTGGTTTGTATGACAAAAAAGTTTTCCACAGGATGTCCGGGAACGTCGGTGAAATCGCACAGAGCTAATAGGAGAAAGATCGCTAAACCCAAAACCTTTTAAACACA
>DATFDA010000120.1:0-3014 GCA_035252525.1 Candidatus Angelobacter sp.
TCATCTTCTTCATGTACCCGGCTGTCACGCCGGGAGTAGCCGTTGTCATAAGACGCTTTCACAAACGCGCTGAACAGCGGATGCGGCTCAAGCGGCTTGGACTTGAATTCAGGATGGAACTGGCAGCCGAGGAAGAAGGGATGCTCGGCGATCTCCACGATTTCCACGTAAGTTCCGTCAGGGGTTGCGCCGGTGAGTTTCAATCCAGCGCCGGTGAGGACGGCTTCGTACTCGCGATTGAATTCATAGCGGTGGCGGTGGCGTTCGCTGATCTCTATGGCTCCGTAGGCGCGCGAAGCGTGGCTGTTCGGCTCCAGCTTGCAGGTCCAGGCGCCCAGGCGCATGGTGCCGCCAAGCTCGTCAATTCCGCGCAACTCACGCAGCTTGTAAATCACACGGTGAGGCGTGGCGGGATCAAATTCGCTGGAGTTGGCCTGTTCCAGCCCGCAAACGTTGCGGGCATACTCAATACAGGCCGTCTGCATTCCCAGACAGATGCCAAAGTAAGGAACCTTTCTTTCGCGCGCGTAACGGATGGCATTCAGCATGCCCTCAATGCCGCGCTTGCCGAAACCGCCCGGCACCAGGATGCCGTCAAAGCCTTCGAGCTGAACTTCGTAATCGCGGTTCCCATCCTTGCTCTCCAGGCCCTCGGCTTCCACCCATGTCAGGTTCAGCTTCAGGTTGTGCGCAATAGCGCCATGGATCAGCGCCTCTTTGAGCGATTTGTAGGAATCTTCATACTCAACATATTTGCCGACAATGCCGATATGCACTTCATCTTTCGGGTTGTAGATTTTGTGCACCAGTTCTTCCCAGCGGGAAAGATCGGGTTCTTTCGAGTCCACCCGCAAGTAGCGCTGCAGCAGCTTGTCCACGCCTTCACGATGAAACACCAGCGGAACCTCGTAAATGGAAGCCACATCTTTCGCCGTGATCACGCCTTCATCTTCCACGTTGCAGAAGAGGGCAATCTTGCTCTTGATGTCTTTGGAAAGAAAACGGTCAGTGCGGCAGAGCAGGATGTCCGGCTGGATTCCAATGCTGAGCAGCTCTTTTACTGAGTGCTGGGTCGGCTTGGTTTTGAGTTCCTGGGCCGCGCCGATCCACGGCACCAGGGTGACATGCACGAACAGCGTATTGTCGCGCCCTAGTTCCTGGCGCATCTGGCGGATAGCTTCAAGGAACGGCAGAGACTCAATGTCGCCGACTGTGCCGCCGATCTCAACCAGAGCAATGTCTACATCCTGCGCCACCTTCTTCATGGCCGCTTTGATCTCGTTGGTGACATGCGGGATGACCTGAACGGTTTTGCCCAGATAGTCGCCGCGGCGTTCCTTGGTGATGATCTGCTCGTAAATGCGGCCGGTGGTCCAGTTGTTATCGCGCGAGAGGCGGGCATGGGTGAAGCGCTCATAGTGGCCAAGGTCGAGATCGGTTTCAGCGCCATCATCAGTGACAAAAACTTCACCGTGCTGGAAAGGAGACATGGTTCCCGGATCAACGTTCAAGTACGGGTCAAACTTCATCAGGTTGACCTTGAGGCCGCGGCTCTCCAGCAGGCAGCCCATTGACGCCGCTGCCAGGCCCTTGCCCAGGGAAGACACAACTCCGCCGGTCACGAAAATGTATTTCGCTGCCATGAACTCCTCACGCAATTAGATTGTTGTGGTTTTTGTGCTGAACTGTATTTTGAGGGTGCTGATCCCCGGCTCGGAAGTGGCTTAAGCCAGTGGCCGTGGGACCTTCTTGGGTGCACGATCAATTATACAAGAACCGGCCTGTGGAAAGCTGGGGAGAAATTCAGGAACAGGCGCAACCCGCGAAGGGAAGCGGAGCTTCAGAGGAATGAACGCAATTTGGTCTGAAAGCAACGGTTCCCATCGCTGTATACTTCATTTTCGCTACGGAGGCCCGGAATGACACCGAAGAAAGTGGTCCAGCAACTCCTTGAAGCCCTGCCCGATTCCTGCACGTACCAGGACATCAAACGGCAGATTGAGTTATTTGAGAAGATCCGCAGCGATCAGGAAGCCGTGATGCTGGGCGCGAAAGCGCGTATGGAAATCGAGCGATATCCTGAGCTGTAAAAAAGCAGTCCAAGCGTGTAAGCCTTAATTTTCCGGCGACGTCCTTTTCCGTTGACACGAATCATGCGTCCCTTAAGCAATATGCTCGCAGTAACAGGAGGGTGCCATGGCGACAGTCCCGGTCAGTAAAGACAAAGAATTAATCAGCTTCCAGGAAGCCATGGATCAGCTTTCTCGCGACGATCGTTTCAGAGCCACCGTATATGCCATGAACACGCTTCTTGTTCAAAAGGGTATCTATTCACCGGAAGAATTTGAGTGGTAGTTTCGTCAGTTTGCTCAGAAGCAAATCAAGTGATCTTTCTCGTTGTTTGGGCTTGTTACTTCACACGATTTCGGCAATGTGAACTTTATCTGAAGTTTGCCACCTGCCACATATTTTTCTTGCAAGAAATCCATCTACTCCGTTCTTAAATCAGCTACCACCCGGGCGTTTCAGCCCGAGCAAGTCGCACTGAAGTTCCAGTGGCCAGGCAAGAGCCGCTGGGAATAGGTACATGTTTGTGACCTGACGCTGGCGCAGCAACGGCTGTTTGTGCCCTTAAAACTGCCGTCGATCCCCGCTTGCTGCGCAGGAATGCGACTTGCAAACCCAGTTCTGAAAATGAAAGGCGTTCTTGTTATGAGAAGGTCAAGGATTTCTATTTTCAATTCGCATCGCTTCATTGTGCTGCTGTTGACGCTGGCGGCGTGCTCCCTTGTGCCGTTTACAGCCAATGCGCAGGAGCAGGCAGCATCACCCTCTACAGGATGGGTGGTGATCCCGGTGGACGAATATCAGCAGCTTCGCGCCCGGGCATTTCCCGGCGAGCGCCCGCCGGAACCTCCTCCGGTAGATGCCACGCTCACACGCGCAGATTACGATTTGCAGATCAATTCCGGAGGCAGCCTTGCCACCGGCCGCACCACCCTGACGATTGACGT
>DATFDA010000121.1:0-4273 GCA_035252525.1 Candidatus Angelobacter sp.
TACCGCACTCGGCCACGCCTCGCCCTATCACTTTGCCGTCCGCCTCCACCACAGAAATCACCTGGCCGCTGGAAAATTCCCCTTTGCAACCGGTCACGCCGGAAATCAGAAGGCTGGCATGCCCGTGTAGCAGAGCCTTGCCTGCATTGGCGTTGATAGAAACGCGTCCACGTTCGCTCGCAGCAAACGCCAGCCAGCGTTTCTTGCCTGCCATGCGCAAACCTGGCAGAAACAACGTTCCCACATTGTCGCCCGCAAATATCTGTTCAAGAACGTTGCGCGTCTGTCCGTTCGCAATCATCACCATTCCACCGGCATGCATGGCAATTTCCGCTGCATCCAGCTTGGCCGTCATGCCTCCTCGGCCGGTCAATGATTTTCCCTGCGCACTGTTCCGGATCTCACGCGACAAGGAAGTTACCAGCGGCACCACATTGTCCGCCGCGCTTCCGTTTTCCGGATCGCGCAACAGGCCATCCACATTTGAGAGCAATACCAGCGCATCCGCATTCAGCTTGCTCAAAACCAGCGCCGCCAGCCGATCATTGTCGCGGAACACGGCAGGCTGCTCCGTCCAGATATTAGTGACAGTATCGTTCTCATTCACCACTGGTACCGCGCCCAGCTTCAGTAGCTTTTCAAATGTCTGCCGCAGAATCTTGTAGCGATTGAGGTCAGTAAAATCATCTTCCGTCACCAGCACCTGCGCGGGTGTCAGCTCATGTGGATGAAATCCCTCAGCCCAGGCCTGCATCAGTTTGCATTGTCCCACCGCAGCGCACGCTCGTGTGACGCTTGCATCCCGCAGCCGGCTGCGGTGGACCTCAAGCTCAGCCGCTCCCAAAGTCACCGCACCGGAACTCACCAGCACCACCTGCCGGCCGCCTTTCACCAGCGCGGCTATTCCATCCGCTAGAGACCGGACGCGCTGCTGGTCAAAGACGGCATTTTGGTCGCACAGCACTCCGGTGCCAACCTTCACCACCACGCGGCGGGCGCCTTTCAGGAGCGTCGCCCGGTCGGGAGCCGCCGGATCTGCCTGTCTGGTCATGCCTGATTCTATCCCCGGACAAAACAAAAACCCCGCTGCTCGTGCAGCGGGGAATACGTTTGCTATTGCCCTAAATTGATCACTTAGGCCCAATGCCCGCACATTCCGCTCGACACCCGGTATGGGGGACAAACCGTGCCACGGCGGGGCCGTGTGATCTAGCTTCCGCTCAATATATCCAACAATTTAGGGGTATGCAAGGCAGAAATAGAACATCGCAGGGGTCGCTCTTCAGACCGCTCCAGCCCACCTTTGGGCCAAATCAGACCTTGAACTGACGCAGCGTTCGCGTTGCATTTATGTTGTATTTGTCCATTGATCTGACGATTCTGAGGTGAATCTCATGACAAACGCATCTGCAACCATCGCCGGCGATCTCAGCCGCTACTACCAGGAACGGGCTGACACAATCGTTGACCTCGTGCAGCCGCTCTCGCTCCATCAAATCTGGACACGCCCGTATCCTTACGGCAACAGCATCGGCCACCTGCTGCTCCACCTCACCGGAAACTTGAATTATTACGTTGGAGCTGAGATTGCCGGTACCGGATACCTGCGTAACCGCCCGCTCGAATTCAGTGATCCGGTCCGGCATCCACGGGAAGAGATCCTCAAGAATTTTACTGATGCCATAGCCCTGGTTCGGGCAACGCTGGCCCGCCAGTCGGAAGCAGACTGGTCTGCGCCGTACACGGCAAAGGGGATGGAACAGGCCGGTGACCGCTTTTATATGTTTCTCACCTGCGCCGCCCATCTTTCACATCACACCGGACAGATTATCTATTTGTGCAAGGCATTCACCGGCTCCTGACCCGATGTCTCATGATTTTGCGTTCTCTGTGTAACGTTTTGGAATCCAGCAACACTCTTTACTGAATAAGCGGCCCAATGCGTTTGCGTTTGTAAGGAGATGCCTATGAGATACCCGCTGGTCATAGCGGTGTTGTTGTTGTGCCCTCTTGTGTTGTTCGCCCAAACAAGCACCCCTGCAACTGTTTTCCACTCTAACGGCGCGTTTGCGCAATTTCTGACGATTACCCCGGACGGCCTCGAGATCATTGTTCAGGTGCAGAGGGGAACCGACTCCTCCGGGAACGCATCCACTTTCCTCATTTATGACACGTTTGGGCCCGTGACCGATGGTTTTGTCGATACTTTCGCCAGTGGTGTCATCCCGGATAGCGCTTTTCAGGGTGGTGATCCGGCACACCTTTCCCTCAATGTCGACACAAGCCAGCTCACTGCCTTTTCCAGCACCTCATGTACCCTTTCCAATATCGACTTCAGCTTTACCTGCGGCCCCGGTTCGGTGGGACTGATCCAGCTTGACTGGCAACAGGACAGTTTTTCCAGCACGCATACCGTCTCCAATGTGCAGCAGACCTTCGCACAATTCATGTCACAGCAACACACGGTGGCGGACACCGCTTCTGCGCTGGCGACGGGATCCTTTCTCGGCGTAACCATTAATTCGGCTTCAGGCCAGGCGGGTGTGAATCACAATTCGACTCTTCAGATCGTCAAGCTGCAATAGACAGAAACACATCCAGGGCGCAATCCAACTGGCGACTCGGGTCGCCAGTTTTTTGTTGCCGGATGTTTCTACCATGGGCCGAGGACGCGCTCGATTTCTACCGCGAAGCTCGTAAAATGAATGGCGCAGGCTGCATCCATTGGAGTACGAGAAGGAGATCCCCTTGGTTCAGCGACTGGTCTATTGCTTCATGTTCCTGGCGGCTTTCGCCGTCACAGCGCCGCACGGTGTTCCGGAGCAAACCGCCCCGCGGAATTCCACCATCATCATTCATGTGGGCAAGTCCGGACTGTTCTCCGGCTTCGGTCACAACCACACAATTTCCGCGCCCATTGCGCACGCCGCCATCGACCCCAAATCCAAAACTGCCTCCATCACCGTACTTACACGGGAGATGAAAGTGCTTGATCCTGACGCTTCTGAAAAAGACCGCCAGGAAATTCAGGCCACCATGCTGGGCCCTAAGGTGCTGGACGCGCAGAAGTATCCTGAGATTCACTTCACCTCCACGCGCATAGAACAGACCTCAGCCGGAGAGTTCAAGGTGACAGGCAGTCTTGAACTTCACGGCGTAACCAAACAGCTTGAGTTTCCTGTAACCGGCACACCGGAGCATTACACCGGAAAAACAAAACTCAAGCAGACTGAGTTTGGCATTCAGCCCGTTTCCGTCGGCGGCGGTACGGTCAAAGTAAAAGACGAGATCGAACTCGAATTCAATGTTTATCCTGAAACGGCCCGCCAGCCCCCCGCAGTAACATGGCTGGGCCGAACAACAGAATGGGACCAAAGATGAGAATTGCAATGCACCGCTGGACAACCCTTGTTATAGCGCTCGCAGTAGCGTTCCTGCTGGTTGCCATGTTTCGCAGCGCCAGAACTGTGGCTGCCACGCCCAGCACCGCACCGCCTCTGTCGAAGCGTTCAGTGATCGTGGAACTCTTCACCTCTGAAGGCTGCTCCAGTTGTCCGCCGGCCGACGAGTTGCTCGGACAGTTGCGGCAGGAAGCCAATTCCAATGGTGCTGAAGTGATTCCTCTCGGCTTTCACGTGGATTACTGGGATTCACCGGGCTGGCATGATCGTTTCGACTCCAGCGCTTTTAGCAAGCGCCAGGAAGATTACGCCCGCACATTTCATTCTGACGGCCCATACACGCCACAGATGGTAATCGACGGCGAAACAGAATTTGTGGGTAGCCTGGCTGGACGGGCGCGCGAAGCCATTGCGCAATCCGCAGCACAGCCGCCGGGCGCAACTGTGAGCATCTCGGCTCAAAGCAATGGCGATTTGCTGGTGCAGGTCGGCAGCGCTCAACCCGCTGCTGTGATGCTCGCCATCACTGAAGACAATCTTGCAACCAAAGTTGGCGGCGGTGAAAATGATGGCCGCACTCTCCATCATACGGCAGTGGTACGGGACTTCCGTCGCATCGGCCAGGTGCGTGACGGAAAGTTTTCTTCAACTGTGAAGCTTGAGCTGCTCAAAGACTGGAAACTCCAGGATCTTCGCGCGATAGTCTTCGTTCAAACTGCAGATAACGGCAGGATTCTCGGAGCTTCTTCCCTTAAGCTCGGCTCACTGCGCCGGGGAACCCAGGGACAGACGCGTGCCGGTGCACGGCCTGACGCAGCAGGTCCATGTAAACGATCTTCTCGGCATCAGAGCTGAGGATGAACTGCCGCGCG
>DATFDA010000122.1:0-14189 GCA_035252525.1 Candidatus Angelobacter sp.
CTTTCTCGCCGTTGCGGTGGGGTATGTGTTGCTGATGCGAGTTGTTCTGCCTGCTCTTGGGGTGCCCACTTGAATGTCAGGACAATGTGAGCTTCGTGGAGCGAAGCTTGACAATGCAGAAGTGAAAGCGGAAGTTGAACACTGAGCGGCAGATGCAGGAATGAAAACGGCTAAAATTTCGCCTCTGAAAACTTGGACCCCTTCAACCAGATCCTTTGAAGTCCTTCAGGTGATTGCGCAGTTTGCAGGCAAGCCGTAAGACGGAAGAGACAAAAAGTTTCCGCAACCTTTTTCCGTTTCCTAACGTAATTACTCTCCAGACAGTCTCATAGCTCAACACGTCTTCAGGGAGCGAATGATGGGTTTTTTGAATGCCCAGATCAGGCAGGTGCTGCGCAGGCTGGCTCGCACACCCATGTTTACTGCGGTCACGTTGATCACTCTGGCTGCGGGAGTCGGCGCCAACACGGTTGTGTTCAGCGTATTAGAAGGTATCCTGCTGAAACCATTACCTTACCCGAAGTCTCAGGAACTGGTAATGGTGGACCACGCGGCGCCGGGGATTAATGTGAAAGACTTGCCGGGTTCGCCGTCAACTTATTTCGTGTACCGCGAACAGAACCGCAGCTTTGAAGATATTGGGATGATCACCGGCGATTCCGTGAGCATCACCGGAGTCGCCGAACCGGAACAGGTACGAGCACAGTTGGTGACAGATGGGCTGCTGCCTGTGCTTGGTGTGGCGCCGGCGCTTGGCCGCGGCTTTTCTCGCCAGGACGATTCACCCGGCAGTCCGGAAACCGTGGTCCTGATGTACGGCTATTGGCAACGCAAGTTTGGCGGCGATCGAGGAATTCTGGGTCGAGCCTTGATGATTGACGGCAAACAGCACCAGGTGATCGGCGTGATGCCGCAGAGATTCCACTTCTTCGGCCAGGCGGATGATCCGGCCGTGCTGCTTCCCTTCCAGTTTGACCGCAACAAAACGTTTCTGGGCAACTTCAGCTATTCGGCCATTGCGCGGCTCAAACCCGGCGTGACCATTGAACAGGCCAGCAGCGATGTGGCGCGGATGATCCCTATTGTGCTGCGCACTTTCCAAGGACCTCCGGGATTCAGCGTAAAGCTTTTTGAAGATGCGCGCCTTAGCCCGAACATCAAACCGCTGAAGGATTATGTGGTTGGCGATGTGGGCAACGTGCTCTGGGTTTTGATGGGGTCAATTGGGCTGGTGCTGCTGATCGCCTGCGCTAACGTTGCCAACCTTGTTCTGGTACGCGTGGAAGGAAGACGTCAGGAACTGGCCATCCGCTCCGCGCTGGGCGCGCGCTGGAGCCGCATATCCGCAGAGCTGCTGGTGGAAAGCCTGGTTCTTGGCCTGCTGGGCAGCATCATCGGGCTCGGATTGGCATACGGCGGGTTGCGCATCCTTTTGGCTGCTGCTCCCAAAGGGCTGCCGCGCTTAAATGAGATTGGCATTGATGGCTCTGTGCTGTTGTTCACCCTGGGGCTCGCACTGCTGGCTAGCTTGTTATTTGGTTTGATTCCGATTGTGAAGTACGCTGGCTCACGCCTGAGCACCGGACTCCGTGAAGGCGCGCGCGGCATGAGCCAAAGCCGTGAGCAACACCGCGCGCGCAGCGTGCTGGTGGTGGTCCAGGTGGCGCTGGCCCTGGTTTTGCTGGTCTGTTCCGGCCTGATGGCGAGAACGTTTGTGGCGTTGACGAAAGTAGAGCCAGGCTTCACAGATCCGGCTCAACTACAGATATTTTCGCTCTCCATTCCTGAGAGTGAAATTAAAAATGACGAGCAAGTTCCGGGGGTGTTTGAAGAAATTGCGCGCAAACTTTCCGCCGTGCCGGGAGTTTCGTCCGTGGGCCTCTCCACCAGCATGCCCATGGATGGACACAATAGCTTTGATCCGGTCTTCGCGCAGGACCACAGCTACCGTCCGGGAGAGTTGGCTCCGATTCGGCGCTTCAAATACATTGGGCCGGGATTCCTGAGCACAATTGGCACGCCGCTGGTCACAGGACGAGACTTCACATGGACCGATATCTATAACAAAGCACCTGTCGCCATGGTCTCAGAGAATATGGCGCGTGAAGTGTGGGGATCTCCGGCCAATGCTCTGGGAAAGCAGGTGCGCGTCGGCAGCACTGATGATTGGAGGCAAGTTGTAGGCGTTGTGGGCGATGTTTATGACGATGGACTAAACAAAGAACCGTCCAAATCGGCGTACTGGCCCCTTCTGATGAGCAATTTTGAAGGCCAAAAGATCAGAGCACCACGGAATTTATCATTCGCATTGCGTACTCCGCGTGCGGGCACGGAAAGCCTGATGAAAGATGTACGCTCGGCCGTCTGGTCGGTTGATCCGAACCTTCCGCTGGCGGGTGTGCGCACCGAGGACTACTACTATCGCGCCTCTATGGCTCGAACTTCTTTTACGCTTCTGATGCTTGCGATTGCGGCAGCCATGGCGCTGCTGCTGGGAACGGTGGGCATTTATGGCGTGATTGCCTACTCGGTTTCGCAGCGTACTCGTGAAATCGGCATCCGTATGGCGCTCGGCGCGCAGAGAAGCGAATTGACTGGCTTGTTTGTTCGCCACGGACTTCTCCTCAGCGCCATTGGCGTGGCCATCGGTTTGGTTGCGGCCTTTGCGTCCATGAGGCTCTTATCTTCACTGCTTTACAAGGTCAGCCCCGTGGACCTCATGACTTACACCGCGGTCTCGCTTGGACTTGTGGTAACTGCATACCTCGCCAGTTACGTGCCTTCGCGCCGCGCGGCTACTGTTGACCCAGTGGAAGCGCTGCGCAGCGAGTAGTGCGCAAAATCAAGGACCTGCGCTTTTGAGTTGCAGGTCCCTTTGAGTGTGGTGTTTCGTTTGCGATGTTAATTGGCCGCTTGCTGGTTATTTTCCATCGCGAAGTGCGCCCGGCGGTTTTGTGACCAGCAGGAATCATTTTCGGCAGTCGTGCAGAAAGGCTTTTCCTTGCCGTAGCTGATCAGCTTGATGCGGTCTGCCTTGATTCCCTGCTTCACCAGCGCATCGCGTACGCTCTTCGCCCGGCTGTCACCGAGTGCCATGTTGTAGTCTTCTGAGCCGCGCTCGTCGCAATGTCCTTCAATCAGCAACTGCATCCCCGGATGGGCGGAGAGGAACTGAGCATCGGCGTTGACCATCGCTTCTTCATCCTGGCGGATATTAGCATTGTCATAGTTGAAGAAGATGTCTTTCACATTCTTCGCAAACAGCTCTTCGTCAGATATTGTCGCCACTTTTTTCTGAGGTTCAGTCACAGTCAGCCGCGCACTGGCTTCTGCCGAGCCGCCATCGCCCTTCGCCTCCAGACGATAGGTGGTGGATTGCTGAGCGGTAACTTGTTTTGTGCCGGAGGCAGCCACAGTGCCCATGCCATCAATGGTGACGGTGGATGCGTTCTGGGTATTCCAGCTCAACTCAGCGGTTTGCCCCCGCTGAACGTCTTCCGGACTCACCGTCAGGTTGGCCACGGGAGCAGCAGCAGCGGTGGGGGTTGGGGGCGTTGCAGGCTTCGCTGCAGCCATCTGATGATGGCAACCGGTGGAAGCAAAGCCAAACGCTAATGCAACAACGGATAAAAGAATTTGTTTTTTCATAATGTCTCCTCAAATCAAAACGCGCGACGCACAGTTGGTGCGAAGCCAGTTACAAAGCAGGTTGAAATCGATAGCTGAGAGCAGTTAGCTCAATTTGTGAGAAAAAGGATTTGGGGCGCCCGGGAAAAAGTGGATCAGCAACGCAGGATCGCGAGGTTCTCTTCCATCGTGGCACTTAGTATGGCATTGGCATCAGGCCGCGCACGCTCAATCCGCCCGTCAGCCACCGCTTCTGGCCGGGACAACAATCCTTTGGCCGCATAGAAAAGCAGAAAGAGCATTGCCAGAAATGCTTTGCGCCAACGCAATGCAGTTGTGGGACCGTGGGTCGCCTGGAATGGGCCGTGCACCAGCGGGAAGAAGAACAGCAGAAGCACGCAGACTGCGGCGCAAAAAACCATAACCGGCCGGAACATCCACGTGAACATGTGCAGAGTATGATCCAGAGTTGCTGAATCGTCAACTTAGGCAAACACCTTGCGAATCACATTTACCTTGACTTAGTTAGTACCACTAAAGGAAAAGGAGGGCGTTTAATGGCTGGTCAGTACAGGGCAATGGGCTTCTGAGACCACGCGTGAAGCCACGCTGGGGCACATCTGGATGCCCGGCTCGAAGGCATTGTTTACGCCCATCGCAATTAGGTCAGCGCTCTTTTGCCGGGCCACGCGCAAGATCATCTCCACCGGCTCGCCAGTCTCGCAAATAAGCTCGGCATCCACGTTGGAAAGCGGGCGGTCAAAGCTGTTGCTCATGGCTCGGCGCGCTGCTTCCCTCACTGTAATCTGGTCCGGCCGCTCTTCCCATCCTTCAGGAAGCACATGCAGAACGGTGACCGAAGCACCGTAGCGCGTGGCTAGGGCAACCGCAATCGGCAACACGCGCTGGCTATGAAAAGAAAGGTCCGTAGGCACGATAATGCGTTTGAAGCGTATTTCCCTGCGCGGCAACAGATAAGGTCCTACCGTCAATACCGGACAGCTTGCCACGCGGCAGATCTCATCTACCACTGATCCATAGAGAATGCGCTGTAATCCCCGGCGACCACTGGTTCGGGCCACCACCAGGCTAATGTCGAGCTCAGCAATCGCCTTGGGCAGTTCTGCCGCCACAGAGCCGCTGGTAATCAGCGTTTTTACCGGAAGGTTCTGCAACTGGACGGTGTGGGAAAGACCCTCCAGTTTGTCGCTTGCCTGCTTTTCTATATGCCGCATTTCCATCGGCGTGGCTATTGGTTCCTCTCCATTGGAGGCGAGTGAATGCCATAGAAATACTGATGATCCAAATGTGTCCGCGATTCCTCGCACGTACGGCAGGGCGGCAAGCGATTCGGCGGACAGCGACAAGTCCGTGGCCAGCAGAATTCGCTTGAGTTCCGGAACGGCGGCGAGCGACAGGGCAGCTATCGACATGCTCTTACTTCATTGCTTATGGAAGCTGCGCTGATTGTACCCCAGATACACTTTAGTTCAGTCACTTTCGTCACAAAGATTTGATTTTTTAATCTGTTTGCCCTGAACCCTGGGATTAATATGCCACGCCCGAAGAATGGCCTTGCCCCTCCGCCAAAGCCCGCATCTGCTCGATGTAGCGCTTGCTGTCAAACTTCTTTGCAGTGCCGGCAAATGACATGTAACGTACTTGTCCGAAAACCGGGCGATCAAACCATGGCCGGTCGTGTTTGCCCACAATGGCCCAGGCGATCCCCGCATATCCATTGGGATCTCGCCCGTCCAACTCATATTTGTCATTCAGGGACACCGCAATGCGGAAGGCCTCAGCCGGCGTCCGGCTCCATTCCAGGATCTTTTTCGCCCAGTACATGCGCATGTAGTTGTGCATCCAGCCGGTGATCACCATCTGCTGCTGCGCGGCATTCCACAGCGGGTCGTGCGTCCGCGCTTCCTCCAGTTCGCGTTCGCTGTAGATTTTGCGTTCGTCCCGGGCATGTTTGGCAAGGCTTTTATGCGCCCAGTCCTCGGCGCATTCAAAGTTGTCATAGTCGGGATTGAAGCGCACAAAGTTGATCGCCAGTTCCCTGCGTACGATCAGTTGATCCAGAAACGCTTCTTTGGCTGCCCCAGGCGCATCCGCCTTTTGCACCGCAAGACCCACCGTATGCGGTCCCAGATGTCCGAAGTGGAGATAGGGGGAAAGATGGCTGGTCGCATCCCGTTCAGGGCGGTTGCGCTCTTTCACGTAGCTGCGAAGGCCCTCCTTCACGAACTTCCTCAGCCGTTGCAAGCCTTCCTCGGTGCCACCCACAAATTCAAGGCTCGGCTGGATCGAACCATCAAGCGTCCAGTCTTCCATGATGTTTGTATCCGGCGCCAGGGACTGGACTTCAGGCGCTTTGGCCCCCAGCCACTTAACTTTGGCATGGCTATTTCCCACCGGTTGTAGAAATTCGGGCAGAAGCCGGCGGATCACCGGACGCGCAGTATAGGCCGCGTACTGCTCTTTCATCAGCAAGCGCGAAGGGACAATCACGTCCGCATCCACTGTCCAGAAGGGTGTTCGCAACTGCTTGCCAACCAATTGCCGCCACTTGCGCGGCTCGCGCACCGGATTTTCATCGCCAATCACCAGGCAGGGGCGTACCTCCTCACAGAACTTCACCAGGTGGTGGTCAGGGTAACGCCGAAGCACAAAGCCGATGCCGCGTTTTTTCAGCTCGCGCGCAATCGCCGGAATGCCTTGTTGCAGAAAAGCAAAGTGCCTGATGTTGGCAAGGGGATAAAAAGGGACCGGCGCCAGGAAAACCACACACGGCTTCTTCAGGACGTTGGCCGCCTGCACAGCCACTTCCAGCGCAGGATTGTCCAGGGCGCGTTGGGAGCGCTGCATCCAGTACACCACGCATCTGCCATAGGGATCTGGCGCGCCTTTGCGACGGACATTGACCCGTGCGTCGTTCGCAAGTTGCTCAAGTTGGTCCACAGTGGCTTATGGATGTCCTGGCAGTTTGAGGGAGATCTGGAGGGAAGTCTAATACAGAATGGCTGGGACTTCGCTTAAATTCCATTCTATCGTTCCACGACTTACTTAAGCCAGGTTCATGTCCTTCCTGAAGTACAACACCACCCTTCCCTGCCTGGAATGGCCCAACGCAAACTGCGGCTGAACATCAGTAATGCACTCAATTCAGGCACCTCCAGCTATGCTGCCAGTGATTGAAGTTGTCAGGTATTCTGTGCCCCAAAAATCAGGAGCGTGAAAAATGAAAGCTACCATGGCTGCAATGCTTGTACTTTCGCTGGGCCTGGCCGCCGCCGCTCAGTCCCACGAATCATCCCCACCGGCAACACCAGCCCCTGCAGCATCATCGTCTTCAGCCCCCGCGCATGTGGATTTGAATACCATGCTGAAAGACGCGGACAACACTGTCTCATCCACCAACACTGATCTTGCCAACCTTCACGTAGAAAAGTGGGCCGCCGGCTGGAAGACCGCATGGATGAAGAAGAGTTCCCATAAACAGCAGGCCGGCCAGACCGCAGATTCAGTTAAGCAGCTTGCCAGCGGACTGGGGCCCATGGTTGCTGACGTCCGCGCAACACACGGAAGCGTAGGTTCGGCGTTTAAGCTCTATAACAACATGACACTCGCGTGCGAAAACATGGATGCTCTGGTGGAAGCCACACATTCCTACGGGAAAAAAGAAGACTACAACAAGCTGTCGGCCGACTATACCAACCTTCTTCGTGTCCGCGCCAATCTCTCCAGTTACGTGGAGCAGCGCGCGGCAATGGTTGATCCCCATGGTGGCGTTCCGGCAACCAGCATGAATGCCTCGACTGCACGGAAAGAAGAACCGCACACTGCCAAAGAAAAGAAGGTTTACGCTCGGAGAAAGAAGCCTGTTCTACGCTCCAGTAACTGAAAGTCCAGGTAAAAGCGGAATTTGCGCCGCTCATGGCACCGTGAGCGGCGGCCTCAACCCAGTCAGCCCCGCCTCCCGTACTCTTGGCGGCGAAAACTGCCCTGAGTACTTGCACTTTCTTATGGAGTCATCTTAGCGGTCCATCAGCTTCCGCGCCTTCTTAAGAACGTCCACCATCATTTTTTCTGTCAGTTTCCCTGTGTTGGTGTTTTGCAGCGAAGGATGGAAGGAGCACAGCATGGTGCGTCCGTCCGGCAGCGGGTAATGAGCGCCATGGGCGAATACAAATCCTGCCTTGCTCTTGAGCAAGCCCTGCCGCTTGAGGAAGTTCAGGTAAGCATCAAACGCAATCCTGCCCAGCACCATCACAACACGCACCTGTCTCAGCAGAGTGATTTCTTTTTCCACATGGGAGGAACAGTTGGCGATCTCCAGCGGCGTGGGCTTGTTGCCGGGAGGAGCGCAATGCACAGCGGCGGTGATGTAGGCATCCGTAAGCGTGAGTCCGTCGCCCTGATGCGTGGAGGTTGGCTGCGAAGCGAACCCGGTCTTGTGCAGTACGCGGTACAGAAAATGACCGGAACCGTCACCGGTAAACGGCCGGCCTGTGCGATTCGATCCATGGGCCCCTGGCGCCAGTCCCAGAATCAGCATGCGCCCCTTCGGATCTCCCCAGCCGGGCACAGGTTTGGACCAATATTCAAAATCCCGGTATGCGCGCCGCTTCTCCAGTCCAATCTTCTGGCAATGCGCAATCAATCGCGGGCAGCGCGTGCAGGCAATGATTTCCTGATTAAGTTGTTCAAGCTGGGATGCCATCTGATATCAGTTTAGCAGCCCGTCTTCGACTTGATTGAACAGAGAGCACTTCACAGGGAATTCACATCGACGCAAATCGGCCTTACGCGAAGCAGGCAACATGGCAGCGTTTGAGCAGCGATGCCAGGGCGTCCAGCAACATTTCTGGGCCATCCAGAGGATTCACGTGCAATTCGCAGGTGTCCTCTCGCAGGTGCCCGTAGGAATCAAGGACCATGGCCGGGATTCCGCGTTTCTGCGCTTCAGAGCACAGGGCGCGGCGTTCGCGAGGCTCCATGGATTGCCCGATTACAAGTGCACAGACGTGGCGGCGCTTCAGGATTTTGACTGCTGCCTCAAACGTTGTGACTGGGATCACCCCGTAGCCTGCGTGCGCCAAAACGGCGTTCCGCAATGGGGACACCAGCCTCTCTCGCGCTATGGAAAGGATCGCAGGTCTCATATGTAATCCGTCGCTTACTACTTTCTTTGCCAACAAGTATTCTCCTCAGCAACCCTGAAAGCAAGCGGAAAAAGGTACACCCTACTGCTCTGATTTCAGGGCAGTGTGCCCTCTGCATTTCCCTCGCGGTTTGACCGCTACAGTAAGAGTCTCTTAAACTGGATTTTTCTGATATCTCTCTATAAACACTGAATTTTTCGCGCTCGCCCCCGCACACAGGCATAAAAGGAACAAACCCTTGGAAAACACGAATACTGAAAATAAACCAGCCGAAAATCCTGTACCCGAACCCGTTCCCGTGGCCGCTGAAACCGCTTCTGCCGAAGGCGCTCAGCCGGCCCCGGATCCTTGCCGGCAGCAGGTCACTGTGGAAATTCCTGCAGAAGAGGTGGCAGAGCGGGAAGAGGCGCTGGTCCAGCAATACTCCAAACAGGCGCGCGTGCCCGGTTTTCGAAAAGGCAAAGTGCCCGCCAGCGTCGTGCGCAGCCGCTTTGCTGAACAGCTTCGTGAAGAGCTCCTGGAACGCATGGTTCCTGAGTATTTCCGGGTGGCAGTAATGTCCGGCGGATACAAGCCGATTTCTGCCCCTTCCATTACTGACCTGAAAGCGAATCCTGGAGAGGCAATCCGCTTTACCGCCAGCTTTGACGTGATGCCGGAAATCGAACTGGGAGATTACAAAGGCATCAAGATAGAGAAGCCGAACATTCAGGTCACAGATGAAGATGTTGAAGCCGAGATCAAGGCCCTCCAGGAACGGCAGGCAAGCTTTGATCCTGTAGAAGAAGATAGGCCCCTCATAGACGGAGACTTCGCCCAGGTGGCCTTCACGGCGACGCCGAAAGAAGATTCTCCCGCAACCAAAGCAGCGCCGCAACCAAAGCAGGCGAAACCTGTGGAACCTGTGAAGATGGATGACGTTCTCGTAGAAATCGGATCGCCCACAACGGTTCCCGAATTCTCGCAGAATCTGCGTGGGGTAAAAGCAGGCGAGGAAAAGGAATTCGAAGTCACCTATGCCAATGATTTCCATGATCGCAGGCTGGCGGGAAAGACATTCTCCTACCATGTGAAAGTGAATTCCCTTAAGAAAAAATCTCTGCCCGAGGTGAATGATGATTTCGCCAAGGAGTTGAGCCCGGAGATTGAAACTTTGGACAAGCTCAAGGAAATGATCCGCGAGAACCTGCGCGACCAGCGCCAGCATGACGCGGAGCATGAAGCCAAGGAGAAGCTGATTGACGCGCTAATTGAAAAGCATGAATTCCCCGTGCCCCGTTCCATAGTGGAACACCACATTGGGCTCCGGCTGGAACGCGGTCTGCGCGCGCTGGCGGCCCAGGGCATGCGCAAAGAAGACATGAAGCGTATGGATTTCCGCCGGCTCAGTGCCGCGCAGGAGCCGGCCGCAATCAAAGAAGCAAAATCCGGGCTCTTGCTGCACAAAATCGCAGATGCAGAGAATATTCAGGTTACGGACGAAGAACTTGATCGCGAAATTGTCTCTCTTGCGTACCATACGCAGCAGTCGCCGGACGACGTACGCAAGCAGCTCACTCAAGAGGAAGGCCTTGAGCGCATCCGGGCCCGCCTTCGCGGAGAAAAAGCGTTAAACTTTTTATACGAACAGGCTGGGTAATTGGCAGCGCAGCAGTTGCCCGCTGGCACACAAAGTTTTTTGATGGAGGAAGAAGGGGAATATGGCTTTAGTACCAATGGTGGTTGAGCAGACAAGCCGCGGCGAGCGCGCTTATGACATTTACTCCCGGCTCCTGCGGGACAACATCATTTTTATCGGCACCCCAATTGACGACACTATTGCCAATCTCGTCATTGCTCAACTCCTGTTTCTGGAGGCCGAAGACCCGGAAAAAGATATCCAGCTTTATATCAACTCCCCCGGCGGATCGATTACGGCGGGTATGGCCATCTATGACACCATGCAGTTCGTCCGTCCTGACGTGATGACCATCTGCTGTGGCCAGGCGGCCAGTATGGCCGCAACCCTTTTGTGCGCCGGGGCGGCAGGTAAGCGTTTTGCCCTACCCACTTCTAGGATTCTTATTCATCAGCCCTTGATGTCCGGCCTTAGTGGCCAGGCCACGGATATTGATATACATGCAAGAGAAATCCTGCGTATGAGAGAGATCACCAATCAAATGCTGGCCAGGCATACCGGGCAAAAGCTTGAGAAGGTGGAGAAAGATGTGGAGCGGGATTTTATTATGAACGCCCAGCAAGCTAAGGAATATGGGATAATCGACGACATCATCTATAAACATAAGTAGTTGATGCGTATTCGCCGGACCTTGGCCGAGTTTGTAAAAAGGTCTGCTCATCAAGGAGTTACTGTGAAACCTAGGTCGCCGGAAGAGACCCTTCGTTGTTCCTTCTGCCACAAGTCGCAGGACGCTGTGGCCAAGCTCATTTCTTCCCCCAGTGATTATCCGCGCGCTTACATCTGTGATGAGTGCGTGGCTGTGTGTAACTCCATTCTTGAAGACGATCGCAGCGAGTCCCATGCCGCTGCGGCCCCCAACCATCTGCCCAAGCCGCAGGAAGTGAAAGCGTTTTTGGACGAATACGTCATCGGTCAGGACCAGACAAAAAAGAAGCTTTCAGTCGCGGTCTACAACCACTACAAGCGCATTCATATGAATCGCGCCAAGGGCAATGAAGTTGAACTGGCAAAGTCCAACATTCTCCTCATCGGCCCCACGGGCACCGGCAAGACTCTGCTGGCCCAGACGCTGGCCCGCATGCTCGATGTGCCTTTCGCCATTGTTGACGCCACCACGCTGACCGAAGCCGGCTATGTGGGCGAGGACGTGGAAAACATTGTTCTCAAGCTGCTCCAGGCCGCGGACGGTGACGTGGGCCGCGCCCAGACCGGCATTATCTACATCGACGAAATCGACAAGATCGGCCGCAAGGACGAGAACCCCTCCATCACCCGTGACGTCAGCGGCGAAGGCGTGCAGCAGGCGCTTCTCAAAATCCTGGAAGGCACCATCGCCAACGTCCCTCCACAGGGCGGGCGCAAACATCCACACCAGGAGTTCACGCCGGTTGACACCACCAACATACTATTCATCTGCGGCGGCGCTTTTGTAGGCCTTGAGAAGATCGTGGCCCGGCGCATCGGCAAGAAATCCATGGGCTTCCGCACCAGCGAGCAGAAGGAAAAAGAATTTACTGAAGCCAGCAAGCGCGATACGGAACTTCTCCAGCGCGCCGAGCCTCAGGATCTGGTGCGTTTCGGTCTCATTCCTGAATTCGTCGGACGCTTGCCGGTAGTGGGCATTCTGAATGATCTGGACGAATCCGCGCTGATCGAGATCCTCACCCGCCCACGCAACGCCATCATCAAGCAGTACCAGCGCATGTTTGAGTTTGAGAACGTGAAGCTCCGCTTCTCTGATGGCTCGTTGGCCGCAATCGCCCGTGAAGCCATGCAGCGCAAAGTGGGAGCACGTGGCCTGCGCATGATCCTTGAAGAGATGATGCTTGACCTCATGTATCACCTTCCCAGCCAGAAGCGTGTGAAGGAATTTGAGGTCACCAAAGAAATGGTGGAACGCCGTGATATTTCCCTGCCCGCAATGGAAAAAGCAGGCTAATCACTTCCCACAATTGTCAAACCGCCTGCTTCGGCAGGCGGTTCGCTTTTTTGACCTTAAACCGCCTGCCCGGCGTTATGAGTCTTAGGAACGAACCAAGGTGGCTGCAGGTGACCTGGTTACAGACGTTCTAAGACGCTGATTTTGCTTGAACTTCAACAGGAGTGCACTTTCTTTGCAACCAGGGAGGTTGCATCGCGTGATATTCTTGAGGTACAGGCACCCCGTCTTGCATATACATGGTGCTGACGGGCGGATTCATAAAGGTTAAATAGTGACTCAAAACAAGGAAAAATTCGAAACACGCCGGCTTCCCATGATGCCCATTCGCGATGTGGTCATCTTCCCTTACATGATGACCCCATTTATTGTGGGCCGCGAATCCAGCGTGCGCGCGCTCGAAGAAGCACTGGCCTCAGACCGCAAGATCTTCCTGGCCACCCAGCATGACGCCAGCGTGGACGAGCCCAAGCCCCACGAAATTTACCAGGTCGGCACCATTGCCAATATCGTCCAGAATCTCAAGCTCCCTGACGGCAACATCAAGGTGCTGGTGGAAGGCGTTGAGCGGGGCAAGATTCTCGATCTCAAGAACGCGGAAGGCTACTTTGAAGCCACCGTTCGCACCGTGAAGTACTCCACCGAGACTACGCCGGTAATTGAAACCGCCATGCAGCGCGTTCACGGACTCTTTGACCAGTACGTAAAGCTCTGCCAGTCTCTGAATCTGGAGCCGGTCATCATTACCGGCATGAGCGATCCGGCGAAGCTCAGCGATACCATCGCACAGAACCTTCAGCTTTCGATTGAAGAGAAGCAGGAACTGCTGGAAATCTTTGATCCGGTCGAGCGGCTCAACCGCATCGCCGATGTGCTCGACATCGAAATTGAAAAGCTGAACATGGATCGCACCATCCAGACCCGCGTGAAGCGGCAGATGGAGCGCGCCCAGAAAGAGTATTACCTCAACGAAAAGATTAAGGCCATCCAGAAAGAACTCGGCCGCGGCGAAAAAAGCGAGTTCGACGAGCTGAAAAAGAAGATTGACGCCGCCGGTATGCCCAAGGAAGTGCATGAAAAGGCCATCCAGGAACTCAAAAAACTGGAAGCCATGCCGCCCATGTCGGCCGAATCCACTGTGTCTCGCAATTACCTCGACTGGCTGCTGGCTGTTCCCTGGAAGAAGAAATCCAAAGAAATCCGCAACATTGAACACGCTGAAAAAATCCTTAACCAGGACCACTATGGACTGGAAAAGATCAAAGATCGCATTCTTGAATTCCTGGCGGTGCGCCAGTTGGTGAAGAACCCCAAAGGCTCGATTCTCTGCTTCGTCGGACCTCCCGGAGTGGGCAAAACCTCGCTGGGGATGTCCATTGCCAAGGCCACAGGCCGCAAATTTGTCCGCATGTCGCTGGGCGGCGTGCGCGATGAAGCCGAGATTCGCGGCCATCGCCGCACCTATATCGGCGCTCTGCCCGGCCAGATCATCCAGATGATGAAGAAGGCCGGGACTAAAAATCCGGTCTTCATGCTGGATGAAGTGGACAAGATGGCCTCCGACTTCCGTGGCGATCCATCGTCCGCACTGCTTGAAGTCCTCGATCCTGAGCAGAACTGGATGTTCCAGGACCATTACCTCGACGTGGAATACGACCTGTCGCAGGTCTTCTTCGTCGCCACAGCCAACGTGCTGCACAGCATTCCACCGGCCCTCCAGGACCGCATGGAAGTCCTGCGCCTGCACGGCTACACTGAGCTGGAAAAAGTCGAGATC
>DATFDA010000123.1:0-9048 GCA_035252525.1 Candidatus Angelobacter sp.
TCTCGACGGTGGTGTGAAAGCGATAGTCAGGGCCGGCTACTGCCAGCACTGCGGCGGTGGTGAAGAGCTTGGCGTTGGAGGCGGGAAGAAAAAGCTGGTCCTGGTTCAGAGCATAGAGCACTTTCCCGGTTGGAAGCTCAGCTACTTCAATGCCCCAGTGAGCGCGGGCAAGCTCCGGCTGGGAGAGAATGCTGTTGATCTGCTGCGCCAGCGTCTTTTTGGGAACTGCCCTTTTAGGGGATGTCTCTGCTGCGTTGGGCAAGCAGGAAGCACAGAGTAGTATCGCGAGCGCTACCAGCTTTCCATGAGGAAGCGATGAATGGATGCGAATCATGCGGTGTTCTGATTATAGCCATCAGGGTGAACAGCGCCATTTAGAATGCTTTGCATGCCACGTCCACGCTACAGATGGCGTCTGCGCTCGCGCGAGCTTGATCTGGGCGCGCGCACGCTGGTGATGGGCATCCTGAACGTTACGCCGGATTCCTTTTCTGATGGTGGAGAGTTTCTTGAGCGAGACCGGGCATTCGCGCACGCTTTGCAGATGCTGGATGAAGGCGCGGACATCATTGATTTAGGCGGAGAGTCGACACGGCCCGGCGCGAAGGTGGGGAACAGCGGCGTAGCGGCAGAAGAGGAAATCCGTCGCGTGCTGCCGGTGTTGCAGGACGTGTTGCGCGAGCGGCCAGCCGCCATCATTTCCGTGGACACCTATAAGGCTGAAGTTGCGCGCGAAGTGCTGGAGGCAGGGGCTGAGATCATCAACGATGTCAGTGCATTTCGGTGGGACCCGCAGATGAAGAATACACTGCGTCAGTCAAGTTGCGGAGTGATCCTGATGCACAGCCGCGGGCTACCGGAACAGTGGAAGACACAACCGCCTTCGCCGAACATTGTCAAGGAAGTAGAAGACGAGTTGCGTGCGTGGACGAGGTGTGCGGTGGAGGCGGGGATTGCTCGCGAGCGTGTGGTTGTTGATCCGGGATTCGGTTTTGGCAAGCGCTTCCATGAAAATATTCCTCTGCTGGCCCACCTTGGAGATTTTCACCAGCTTGGGTTTCCGCTATTGTCCGGTACCTCGCGCAAGTCTTTCATTGGCCGCACTCTCTCGCACGACGGCAAAGATGCGCCGCCCGAGCAGCGCCTTTACGGTACGCTGGCCACGATTGTGATCTCAGCGCTGGCCGGCGCGCACATGGTGCGAGTACACGATGTGAAACCGGCGGTTGACGCGTTGAAGGTGGCAGATGCGATTTTATCTTGTAATCCCGAGCGAAGCGAGGGAACCCTATAACCACAAAGATCAATGGGCAATATAAGCAGGCGCTTTTTCGGAATCGCGCTGTGCGACCGATTGCCCTGCATACTTTGAAGAACTCGAAGAGCCTCAAAGATTGTAGGGTTCCCTCGCTGCGCTCGGGATTTCAGAGAAAGGCTATGGAGCAAAGTCGCGCAGAGCGGCCACGGTTTTTGCATCAAGCGATTCCAGGATCGCAACCACCAGATCCACCACCTTGTCGAAGTCGCCACGGTTCATAATGCCATTGTGCGCATGGGTGTACCGCACTGGAACCACAAGGTTCACGGTCGGCACGCCTCCGTTGCTCTTCTGGATTTCAGCGGAGTCGTCTCCGTAGCCCTGGATCAGATCGGTTTGAAGTGGGATGTTTTTCTGCCGTGCCACCTGTTTGATCAGGGTGACGAATTTGCGATTGGGCAGCTCACTTGAGTCGTAAAGAAAAATTGCCGGACCTCCGCCGAGCAGTTCCTGCGCTTCTTCCGGACGCACTCCGGGTGCATCACGCGTGACGCCGCCTTCAATGGCAATGCCGATCTCCGGCTTAACCACATCACTGGCAGTGTGCGCGCCGCGCAGTCCCACTTCTTCCTGCACAGTTGCAACCCAGAAAATCTGGTTGGGGTGAGTGGCATGGGCGAGCTTCTGCATGGCGGCGATGAGCACGGCGCATCCCACGCGATCATCCCATCCTTTCCCCAGGTAGTTCTGGGTTCCATTCAGCACTTCAAAGGGAGCATCAGGAGCGACGGGGTCTCCGGGTTCAAGGCCCAGGGCAGCAACTTCTGCGGCATTTTTTGCTCCGACATCGAGAAAGAGCGAATCGCGGGGAAAGACTTTATTGCGCTCATCTGCCGGGACGATGTGAATGTCGCGAATGCCGGTCACGGCGCGCACCGGCCCTTTGGAGCCGATAATGGTCCAGCGCTGATCCACCAGAGCCTGATCGAACCATCCGCCGAGCATCTGCATAGTGAGATAACCGTCAGCGGTCACACGCCTGATAACTCCGCCAAGCTCGTCCATGTGCGCGTCAACCATGATGCGTGGCCCGGCATTGCCTTGCACAGCAATGACGGAGCCCAATCCGTCGTAGCTGATTTTGCCGGAGAGAGGCTTCATTCGCTCAAACATGATCTTACGTACTGGTTCTTCAAAGCCGGACGGTCCAGCAGCATCTGCCAGGGACTGGAGCAGTTTAACCGTGTCATCTCTTTCAACACGCGTTTGGGGAAAAGCGAAAGAGGCGATCAGGAGAAAGAGAGCGATGAATGACCTTCTAAGCATACGTGCCCTCGCTGGGGCAGTGTATCGAAAACAGCTCTGCTTCCACAAATGAAGATTTGGCAACATTAGTCAGGCCCCTGGTGGCTCGCCTGTATGAGAGCGCCGCACGCTTGTTCTCTAACGGCTTTGTGCACGTGCTTGTGGGCCGGGTTGAACGGGGTTTGCAATTCGGAAAGAGCCGCACCTGCGCGATGGCTGCGTCCTGCAGTGTCTTCGTCATACACACCTTTGCGCAGCAGGCGATCAAAGAAGGCTAAATTCAGAAAACTTTTTCAGAGTCGAGCAGTATTGTGACGGGACCTTGATTTACCAATTCCACATCCATCATGGCCTGAAAGCGGCCGGTTTCACAGCGTATGCCCGCCGCGCGAAGCGTAGCGACAAAGTATTCATACAGGCGCTTAGCTTCTTCCGGTCTGGCGGCGCCATCAAACGATGGCCGCCTGCCGCGACGCACATCGCCGAACAGGGTAAATTGCGAAACTACCAGCACCTCACCACCTTTATCCTGGATGGAAAGGTTCATCTTTTCCTGATCATCTTCAAAGATGCGCAGCCCCAGGATTTTTTCCACCAGGTAATCGGCGGCATTTTCATTGTCTGTTTTGCCGACTCCTAAAAGGACAAGAAGCCCGCATCCGATCTCACCCACCACATCGCCATCCACCAGTACGCGACAGCGACCGACTCTCTGCACCACAGCTCTCATGCGCAGTGATGATACCCGAAGTTTTCGTGTGACCTTTCTTTTCCGCTGGGGTCTAACTCTGAATACTTCATGAACACGCCTCCATCAGCAGCAGACTTTCATTGACTCTGCTCATCGCCGACCATAGAATCGCGGGTTCCTAAATCTCCTAAGGAGCCCTCACATGTTGCGTCGCCCTCATTTCCATTGGGTGATGGTGCTTGTGGTGTTGCTGGCGCTGGGTAGTTTGGTCATCGCTCAGCAGCCACAACCCGCACAGCAGAACCCTTCACCCGCTTCAAAGAATCCGCAGAGCCCGGAAAAGCAGACGCCGGGAACTCAACCTGGCCAGGAAAATCCCTCGTCCACCGAAACGGCGCAAGCTGGACAGCCGGTTTTTCATAACGATGTGGTGATCAAAGGCGCCACGCTGCTGACCGTAACGCACGGACGAATTGATAACGGCAGCATCTACATTCATAACGGAAAAATCGCCGCAATCGGCAAGACGGTGAATGCGCCAGCCAACGCCAAGGTGATTGACGCCACCGGGAAATGGGTGATGCCCGGCATTATCGATTGCCATTCGCACATCGCTCTGGATGATGACGTAAACGAAGCCACCAGCCCTATAACGCCGCAGATGATGATGAAGGATGCGTTCGACTATAACGACCGCAACATCTACCGCGCGCTGGCGGGCGGTGTGACCACCTCGCTGCTGCTGCACGGCTCCGCGAACATGATTGGCGGACAGGCAATTGTCATTAAGCACAAGTACGGCCTGGGCCGCGATGAGCTGCTTTTTCCGGGCGCGCCGCAGTCCATCAAGTTTGCCAGTGGTGAAAATCCCAAACGCGTATATGGCTCTCGGCACCAGTTGCCTTCCACCCGCATGGGCAACTTTGAGGTGATGCGCTCTTCTTTTGTTGAAGCCCGCGAGTACATGCGGTCCTGGGACGACTACGAAGCCAAAGTCAAAAAAGGTGACAAAGACGCAGTGCCGCCGAAGCGAGACCTGAAGCTCGATGCGCTGGCGGACATTCTTCGCGGCAAGCTTCTGGTGCAAATCCATATTTATCGTGCGGATGAGTTCCTCACGGAGATGGCTATGGCCAAGGAGTTTGGCTACAAGATTCGCGCCTTCCACCACGCGCTGGAGGCTTACAAAGTTGCTGACAAGGTTGCTGCCAATGGAATAGCCATTGCCACGTGGCCGGACTGGTGGGGATTCAAGGTGGAAGCTTATGACGGCATTCCGTGGAATGCGGCGATTGCTTTGCACAACGGCGTGCGCGTGGCGCTGAAGAGCGATTCTGAGGACGTGACTCGCCGCCTGAACCAGGAAGCGGGCAAGATCATGCACTACGGCAACATCAGCGAAGAAGATGCGCTGAAGATGATCACGCTCAATCCGGCCTGGATCATTGGCGTGGACAACCGCGTGGGTTCGCTGGACGTAGGCAAAGATGCCGATATCACCATCTGGAACAGCTATCCTCTGGCCAGCGCCGCTCTGGTGGACCAGGTGTTCATTGACGGAGATCTGTTTTTTGACCGTTCGCTGCCCGGGCTTGGCCTGACCCACGTGAAGGAGGCGCAATAGTCCATGCTGAAAAAACTGATTCTTATTCTCGCAATGATGGGCTGCGCCATGGCACAGCCCAAAGCTCATCACAAGCCTGCAGCCGCATCCGCCACCGCCACAGCGAATGACGTGATTGCGCTGCGTGGAGGCAAACTGCTGACGGTCTCGCATGGCGTAATCGAAAATGGTGTTCTGGTCATGGAGAATGGCCGCATCACCGCCGTTGGCGGCGCGAACACGGCCATTCCCAAAGGCGCAAAGGTGATTGAGGTTTCCGGCATGACGGTTTATCCGGGACTGATTGACTCTGAGACGCGCCTGGGCCTTACTGAAATTCCCGCCGTGCAGATGACCGATGATTTCATTGAAATGAGCGATGAAATCATGCCCAATATGCACGTGTATGACGCGTTTCACGCGGAAACCAGCGCCATTCCTGTAACACGCATCAACGGCATTACCAATGCGATTGTGGCCCCCGGCAGTGAGGACACTCTGCCCGGTCAGGACTCGTTCATTCAGCTTGCGGGAAAATCCGCTGATGAGATGCTTCTGGTGCGCGATATCGCCATGCCGCTGAATTTCACCGGAGCGCAGCGTCGCAACCAGAGCTTTGAACAGGCCAAGTATCCGTTCACGCGCATGGGAATGGCTGCACAGCTTCGGCAGGCGTTCATTGACGCCCAGGATTATGAGCAGAAGATGGCGGCGTACGAGAAAAAGAAATCTGCCGATCCGGATAAAGCAGGAGCGCCACCCAAGCGCGACCTGAAGCTTGAAGCTCTGCTTCCGTACCTGCGCGGCCAAAAACCTGTTGTTCTGGCAGCAGAAGAGGGCAACGATGTGCAAACGGCCATGGGACTGGCGAAGGAGTTTCACCTCAAGGTGATCCTCAACCATCTCACGCATGCATCTCAGGTGCTGGACCAGGTTGCAGCCAGCGGCTTCCCCGTGATTGTAGGTCCCATTTACGAGGAACCCAAACAGGATGAGCGCTATGACGCGGTCTTCCGGCTGCCGGCCGAGATGGCGAAACGAGGCATCAAGATTGCTTTTGCCTCTTACGATGCGCACAACGCGCGCAACCTGCCTTATGCCGCCGGATACGCGACGGCTTTTGGGCTTTCGCATGATGAAGCCCTGAAGGCCATCACGCTGAATCCGGCGCAGATGTGGGGTGTTGATAAAGACCTTGGCTCGCTTGATGTTGGCAAGATGGGAAACGTGGTGGTCGCAAACGGCGATCCGCTGGACGTGAAAACTGACGTGAAGCATGTGTTCATTGACGGAGCTGAAATTCCGCTGGTGAGCAGGCAGACTGAATTGCGCGATCAGTACTGGAAATAGCGAGCACTCCTGGCCGTGGACGGACGCGCAGGCACACGGGGCTTCAAGGCTCGCCCCAAAGCCTGACGTAATCCGCGGCCAGCATTTTTGCGGCAGATACAATAGTGATTGATGGCTGATCTGGGTAAGCTGCTGCTCGTTCTGGGCGCAATCATTCTTGTGATTGGCGCAGCGCTTCTGGTCGCGGGCCGGTACAACCTGCCTATTGGGAGGCTGCCGGGTGACTTTGTTCTTCGTGGCAGGCACTCTGTCTTTTACTTTCCACTTGCCACCTCGATCATCCTGAGCGTGATCATCTCGCTGGTGCTTTGGCTGCTCGGTCGTATGCACCGGTAACTTGCGATCAAAACAGATCGGTATGAAGTCCAACAATGAACTGGATCCCCGGAATCACCTTGCCGGCCAGAGCCGCGTCATTTGTGATAAATAAATCAATGCCCGCTTGCGCTGCGCATGCAAGATGAATAGCATCAGCAGGTGAAACGCCCTGTGTGGCGCGAATCTGCGCATATAGTTCTGCGCTCGCCAATGTAAAGGGGAGTATTTCCACAAACGAGCTTGCAAAAGCCTCCCGGATTCTTTCAGCAATGGTAAAAGCGCCCAGTTTGTAAGGACCAACCAGAACCTCACCGGCGGTAAACGCGCTGGTGCAAAGCTTGTCCTTGCGTTCTTCCATCCTGGCCAGGATGTGCCGCACACGGTTGGCATAAACCGGATGGTCTTCAAGCCAATATATGAACAACATCGTGTCCCAGTAGATGCGGCTCATAAACTCTGGCTTGGGAGTTACCTTTCCCTGTGATCAGCAAGCTTGCTGCGTTCATTCCGGATAAAAGTTTCTCCGCCACCTAGTTCCTTGAAGATGTCTTTCGCCAGTCCTCGAAGCGACGTGAAAGGATTTGCATCAGGAGTCTCGTTCTGATTGGGAAGAATCTCGTAGGTGTAGATCACGCTGGTACTCTGCCCAGAAGGTGGACCCGTCTTGCTGACTATTCGCATTCGGTTTTGTTGCAGCAACTTTTTGGATTCGAGAGCTGAACACACTTGGGCCGCACGGTTCACCAGCTTAAGCGCCTTTTGCACCGTGCCAACATTGGCAGTAAAGATTGTTTCACCGCGTCTAAGTGCATTGTTTACATACACTTTAGAAATATGCTCTCTGATCTGGTCTGAAACTGACGCGGTCGGAACCGTCTTCATCACTTCTCCTCAATTTAGCATTATAAGCATAAAAAGCAAGCATAGCAAGCAAGGGGTGCGCTTTCAGAAGCGAACCAGTAACGCGGCGTCGTCTAACCAAACTGAAACTGCACGCCTTGTTAAACTGCATACTTGTCCTCTGATTCCCAACTCGGATTCACCTTTGAGCAGGCGCCTACGCGGCGGATCTGGCGTGTGGCAGATCTGGTCAGCGCCGTCCGTACCACCGTGGAGCGCGGCTACACTGACGTCTGGGTGGAAGGTGAAATTTCCAACTTCCGTCCGGCTGAATCCGGCCATCTGTATTTCACCCTTAAGGACGGTGACGCCCAACTCCGGGTGGTGATGTTCCGCAGCCAGGCGCGCCTGCTGCGATTTCGCCCAGACAACGGGATGCAGATCATCGCGCGCGGCCGTGTCACCATCTATGACGCGCGCGGCGAACTTCAACTCTCCGCCGAATTCCTGGAGCCGCTTGGAGCCGGAGCGTTGCAGCTTGCCTTTGAGCAGCTTAAGAAAAAGCTGGCTGCTGAAGGCCTGTTCGATCAATCGCGCAAAAAGGCAATTCCGCAGTTGCCCCGCCGAATCGGCATCATCACTTCGCGCGGCGGTGCTGCTCTGCAGGACATGCTGAACATTCTGGGCCGAAGGCATGAAAGTGTTGGAATCTTGATCTATCCCGCGCAGGTTCAGGGCGAATCTGCTTCCAGCGAAGTTGCATCCGGACTCAGGTACTTCAATCGCATGAAAATCGTCGACGTGGTGATCATCGCGCGCGGGGGCGGCTCGCTTGAAGACCTTGCCGCATTTAACGACGAGGGCTTGGCTCGCGTCATCGCCGGTTCCGCACTGCCAGTAATTTCCGCCATCGGCCATGAAACGGATTTCACCATCTGCGATTTCGTTGCCGACTTGCGCGCGCCCACACCTTCCGCTGCGGCCGAGCTGGTGATTGAATCCAAGCACAAGCTCGGCGATCATGTCTCCCATCTGCACCGACGGCTTGAACGGGCCACGCGCTACAACTTTCTCATGGCGCGCAACCGGCTTACTGAACTGGCGCAGCATGGAGCCTTCTCCCGCATTCAGGATCTGCTTGGCCGTCGCGCACAGCGCCTGGATGAACTGGTCTTTCGCCTTGCCGGCGGATTCCGTGAGAGCCTGCGCGACTACCGCCGCAGATTGGAAATTGCTTCTGCCCGCGTGCGGCATTTTGATTTCCGCCGCTCACTGGCCATGACCCGCACCAAGCTCGACGCCGGAACAGAGACACTCCATCGCGCCATGCAGGCCCGTCTTGCCCGCCATCGCGCACGCATGGAACAGCTCTCCGTCCAGCTTGATGCCTTGTCGCCGGTGAAAATTCTTGATCGCGGCTATGCTCTTGTGTTCGACGCGCAGGGCAAACTGGTGAAGGATGCAACTCAACTTTCGCCCGGCGACCGGATATCAGCTCGCGTGTCTCGGGGCACCCTCTCAGCCGAAGTGAAAGAGACTGCTCCTGAGTAGTTATGCAATTCAGAATGTTGCGGGCGGCTGCCGCCGTGGATAAAAAATCTGGGCGTGTGATAAAAAGACGTGAGGAGCGCGCTTGAGAAAACTTTTTGGCACGGACGGAATCCGCGGCGTTGCCGGCGAGTA
>DATFDA010000124.1:0-5150 GCA_035252525.1 Candidatus Angelobacter sp.
GGCGTGGCCGTCGTCAAGGGCATCGGCCAATTGCTCGATGCTGATCAGAGGAATGCGATCAGCAGGCAGACCGGCCGGGCGAGACTCGCGTGGCTTTATTGCTGCCGGTTTGATCTTCGCCAAAGACCAAAGGCCTAATCCATTAGGTGCGAATCCAGAAACCACCCATCTGCGCTCCGGAGTGACAGGCACAGCAAAATCGCTGAGCCTTATTGGCAGGTCGCAGGTGTGTAGCATCGCTAGGAGCGGATTTTCTTGATCCGCTCCAATGAAGCCACCCGCGTGGAATGACGCCAAATGATCGCTGACATCGCCGAAATCTTCCCCATTTGGAAGATCGGTAAGGTTGTGATTTTCTTGAAGATAAGCCGGACGGCTTATATCGGGCGTTAGACCTACGGATAATTTTCCGTGGTTCGTTACTTCTCGGCCCTGTATTTGGTGCTGCATTTGACGCCTCCCACAAGGGATAGCGTCATCGGGCTTCATTCCAGTTCTTTGGTGGCGGCGGCTGGACTCGAACCAGCGACCTACGGATTATGAGACCGTCGCTCTAGCCACCTGAGCTACACCGCCAAGGCTAACGGAAAGGGTACAAACGAGACAAAAAGAAGGCCGCGCGACGCCAGGTCGGGCAGCTGATTTGATTGTAAGATCACCCCGTTTGGAGTGTCAAACATGGCCCCCGGGCGGCAGCACGAGCAGAATACGAATCACTTAGATTCTGGCGGCGCTGGTACTTCTTTCACATCCGGCAAGACCTTCACGGATGTGACAAACTTCTGGTATTTAGAAAAGACGTCTTCCTGGCGAACGTTCTCATTTTTGAAAAGCGCGATCCTTGCGCCACCATCGATATCAAGCCGCTTTAAAAGCCACACTTCGTTCTTGACCAGCGTTTTTTCCAGCACGAAATGCGAACCGGGATGGATGCGAAACAGGAAAAGCCCAAATGAAATAGTGTCTGTGGCCTGGGCTTCCACTTTTACCCAGTTGTAATTTTTCTTCTCAATCCACATGCGTCCCTTGATCTTCTTGAGCATGTCGGCGTGCGGCTGGGTGGGCTTGAAATCAGGCCGTGGTGTGGCATCAATGACGTAAGAATCAACGCCGTCCACTCGCTCTTCTCCAACCAGGCGGAAATCATAGGCGTTCACCACATCGCGGAGAAAGGCGCGGCCCTCCTCGCGCTGCTTCTTTTCTTTTTCGAGGCGTTTCTCGCGGTCTTCCCGGCTCTCATCCCGATACTTCGCGAGGAATTTATCCAGCTTTTCGTCTTCTTTTTTCTGTTCGGCTTCGCTCAGAGGCTTGTCGTCCTTCTGTACAAGGCGGTTGTACTCTTCGCCGTAATAAAAGTTGATGTCATAGGTCTTGGTCTCAGTGGACTTGATCTGGCCATTCTTGCCCAGATGGTGGATCACCTCGCGGTTCTGGCAGGTGTAATTGCGGGCCAGTTCGAGCGTGCGATGGTCAATTTCCACAGACCTGCGCACGATCTCACGCGGATCAGTGGTCAGCGGCAGATCCAGCTCTGCTTGCTGAGGGGCCGGGGCGCAGGATTTCACGTCCGGCAGGTTGAGTTCCGTGGGATCGTTTCCCGGCGGGCAGGCCGGCGGAGCAGGTGACGCCGCTTGTTGGGCCACGAGTGTGCCCAGCAGTGACACGATTAGGCAAAGCGATTTAAGGCTGCTGATTCGCGCTGGCATGAATGGTTTGAACCAATATTAACGCGATTCGCAGAGCAAAGTTCCGCCAAAGGTACTCTATCTTCCTTTTTGCCGAAGATAGGCGTGCCGCCGTAGCTCACCATCTCGCGGCAATGGTAGTGAGGTCCTCTGCCGCTGGCTGATGAACAATATTGCAGCCAAGCAATAGGCAAATCAACGGCTTGACACTGTTGCTCCTTCGTATATTGTGTTCCCTTCACTGGAGCAAAACATGAATATTGCCGGCATTCTAATTGGCCTGCTCGTGTGGTTTCTGGTGCGGTGTCTGCTGTCTGGCATCTACACCGTGAACCAGAACGAGCGGGCAGTCAAGACCAGCTTCGGGCGCGCGGAGCGCGTACCCGGAGTCACCACGTTGAATGATCCCATCTCAGCTTCACTGGATGCAGACGAAAAACAGCGTTACGCCTACCCTCAGGTGCGCGTCATCATGCCAGGAGGGCCATATTTCAAAATGCCCTGGCAGAAGATCTACAAAGTCAGCGTGGCCACACAGACCATCAACATGGCGTACGATCCCGAATTGGCGAGCGCCAATAAGGGCGGTACGGTGCTGGATGCTGTGACCAAGGATCAGCTCAACACCGGCCTCACAGGGCAGATTCGCTACCGCATCTCTGAGCGGAATCTTTACGCTTATCTCTTTGGCGTGAAAAACCCCATCGCGCATGTGATGGGCTACTTTGTGTCCGTCCTGCGCCAACGGATTGCCACATTTGAAGCGCCTGCGGATCCCAGCTCCGCAGCGGCTGGGTCGGCCAACACGGCTGCCGCCAACGCCCTTGCCGGCGGAGGCGGAATCTCCATCAACGATTTGCGCAAGAACCTTCGCGACTTGAACGAGCACATGGACCGTGAGTGCGCATCTTCAGAAGCGCGCTATGGAATCGTGCTGGACGCATCGTTAATCACCGGCATTGATCCGCCGCCGGAAGTTGAGTCCGCTTTGGCTGCCATCAATACCGCGCACAACATGGTCTCCTCTGATATCAGCCTGGCCCAGGCTGCAGCCGACCAGAGGATTGAACAATCCAAGCGGGCAGCCGAAATCGAGACACTCAAGGCCCAGGCGGAAGTCCAGCCGCTCACGGCGCTCGCCGAGCAACTCGCGGCGCTCAAGAGGACTGGCGAAGGAGCGCTGCGCGCCTACGTCCGCAACGTTCGCCTCGGTTTGTTCAGCCAGGCCCAACAGGTAGTGGTGGAGACAAAACGATGAGCATCCTCATTACTGCGTTAGTCACTTGCGCTTTCAGCTTTATCGCTGTTCCGGTTTTGCTTGCCCTGTCGCGCATGTTCGGCCTCTACACCATTGTGGAAGAAGGCCGCTGCCATGTTTATGTGCTGTTCGGCAAAGTTGTAGCCACCATCAATGAACCCGGACTGCATATTCTTCTCTTTAAGCTGGGGCTGAAGGCGCCCATTGTGCGCTGGATGGGCCGGCTTTACGTCCTGGATCTACGCATTGACCAGCAGTACTTGCGCAGCCAGCCTGTAAATTCGGAAGAGGGCGCGCCCATGGGCATCGGCATCTGGTATGAGATGTTCATCAGTGATCCGGTGGCGTTCTTGTTCAAGAATGCAGATCCGCGCGGATCGCTTTCCGCCAATGTGAGTAACTCCACCGTTCGCTGCCTGAGCAACATGAAGCTGGCAGACATGCTCCAGACCCGCCACGCCATGAGCCAGACCGTCCGGGCCGAAGTTTCTCCGCAGTCGCATGAATGGGGATACAAGCTCGGCTCCGTCTACATCCGCAAAGTGCATTTCCGCGATGCGCAGATGATCCAGCAGATTGAAGAGAAAGTGGTCAACCGCCTGCGCCAGGTCACGTCATCCATTAAGCAGGATGGGGCAAACCAGGTGAGCATCATCACCAGCACAGCCGAAAGCCAGGCAGCCGTGGAATTTGCCAAAGCTGCGGCTACCCGGCCGCGGATTGTGGGCGAAGCATTGAACAAAGTTGCCGCTGATCCTGATGTGGAAGCGGCGATGTTCGAAATCCTGGAACTTCAGAAACTTGTGGAGAGCAAAGCGCGCATCACGCTGATTCCCGAGCATGGCGGAATCTTGCCGGAACTGCTGGCCTCGCTGCCGCGATCCACGGAATCGTCCACGCCCCCGCCGCCTTTGAGGAAAAGTGCAGGAGCCAGCTAAAACCCCGTCAAAGCTGGTCCTAAGTTGAAAACCGGCGGCCGTGCTCAGTCTAGCTGTTCGATTCGCACGGCGGCCGGTGCATGTTTTGCCATTTGCATCTCCTGATAAAACAGGCATTGGGCGCATCTGCCCGCTCCAACCTCTGGTCCTCCTCGCGCATCGCATCCGAAGTTGATTGAAGCATGCATCATCTCTTAACCGTTGTTCTTTTTGTCTGGGCAGGCTGCGTCCTGTTTGTTTTCTGGCTGGCAGCAATCCAGCCCAAGGATGACCCGCCTCGGAATTGATGTTGACGATTGCTGATGGGAAGCAAGGAGGGAGCTTGTGAAATTCCTGAATCCCTTTCGACTGCTGTTTCTGCTGGTGTCTTTACCTGCGTGGTTCGCAGTGGAACTGATTGATCTGGCAACAGCGCAAGCCGTGCGAGGAAGCAAAAAGCCGTTGCAGCCTGAGCGGGTTGTCGAATCAACCAGGTGGTCCGCGGGGGCGTAACTTCAATTCAGCAGCATCCCTGGAACATTGGCGCTACGAACGCAAAGTTTTCAGCTTCGTGCGCCAAGGTTCCGTTTGGGCGCTGGCTGTCTCGCGAGTATCCTTCCGCAGGTTTAGAATACTTGCGACGCGGTTTAAATGCCGGACATCATATTTAGCGAAAGGTGATCAACCATGGCACAAGGAACTCTTACGGCCCACGAAGTACCGGCGCTTCCTTACGCTTACAATGCGCTGGAACCACATATCGATGAACAAACCATGCACCTGCACCATGACAAGCACCATGCGGCCTACGTGACGAAGCTGAATGCTGCCATTGAAAAGCATCCCGAACTGGGCAGCAAGAGCGCTGAAGAGCTGCTGCGCAACCTGAGTGGGGTACCGGAAGACGTGCGCGGTGCAGTCCGCAACAACGGCGGCGGCCACGTGAACCACACCATGTTCTGGCAGATCATGGGACCGAAAAAAGGCGGCAATCCCACGGGGGCTATCGCCGACGCCATCAACAAGACTTTCGGCAGCTTTGATGCATTCAAAGAGAAGTTTGAGACCGCCGGCGCCAACCAGTTCGGCAGCGGCTGGGCCTGGCTGGTGAAGACGAAGTCTGGCGAGTTCAAAGTCACATCCACCCCGAACCAGGACAATCCCATGAGCAATGGAGAATTCCCGATTCTGGGCAACGATGTCTGGGAACACGCCTACTACCTGAAATATCAGAACCGCCGCCCTGACTACCTGAAGGCTTGGTGGAACGTGGTGAACTGGGACGAGGTC
>DATFDA010000125.1:0-6643 GCA_035252525.1 Candidatus Angelobacter sp.
GTGCGAGGTGTGCTTGCGTCAATGCTGGGCATGATCAAGGCTGGCGCAACGCATCTGGCAGTGGCGACAGATCACGTAATTGAATCTTTTCGCAACCATCTCTGGCCGGGATACAAGACCAGCGCAGGAGTTGAGCCGGACTTGCTGGCGCAGTTTCCGCTGCTTGAAGAAGTCTTGACGGCGGCAGGCATCGTGGTCTGGCCCATGGTGGAGTTTGAAGCCGACGATGCATTGGCGGGCGCGGCCATGTCAGCAGCGCAGGACACCAGAGTGGAGCGCGTGATCATCTGCACACCGGACAAGGATCTGGCACAGTGTGTACGCGGTTCACGGATTGTGCAACTCAATCGGCGGACACAAACGATCATCGATGATGCAGGAGTGCGGCAGAAGTTCGGGGTGGGGCCTGAATCTATTCCCGATTATCTTGCGCTGGTGGGCGACGCGGCAGATGGATATCCCGGGTTACCGGGCTGGGGAGCAAAATCTTCCGCCGCCGTGCTCAGCAAATTTCTTCATCTTGAGGCGATTCCGCGCGACTCTGGCGACTGGCACGTAAACGCCGCGAATGCAAGCTCGCTGGCAGCCACTCTGGTTCGCGAGTGGGAGCAAGCCCTGCTCTTCAGACGATTGGCAACATTGCGGACGGATATCGAATTGTTTAAAGACGTGGAAGAGCTGCGCTGGAATGGGCACACGGCTGAGTTTGCTGAGATCAAAGCGAAATTAGATTCTGCCAGGACGGTGCGCAAAGCAAAAGCTTCACGTTAATCGGACAATGCGAGAGAAAAAGTGAAAACGGAATCTTTTCTTACCATAACTCACCCTGTGGAGCATTTCTCGAGCCCCTTCTGAGCCGAACGCGCTCGAAGTAGTACCACAAGAATGTATAGGGGATAAATGCCAAAAGCACCATCGGAAGCGGACGTCTCTCGTGTCGAACTGACATGTAGAGCATCCAGAAGGACCCAAATGGAGACACGACAAAGACCACGATGATCAGGAACATGAGCACTGGATTGTGGGGGACTCCCGGCATCGTGAGAATCCAAAATGCCAGTCCAGTGACAAGCAACCCGAGAACTACCCAGAGAAAGATCTTCATGACCTTTAATTCCTCCTTGTGAGGTTAAGCAGAGGGTTGCCAATCTTTGTCGTTGACGGCAATCCGACAAATGTCATATCACAGAACATGACCACCGCTGCTCATCAAAGTTGCATATTTGTCTAATACCGGCGCGACCCTCTGCTGATCAGAGATCAAAAGTGACTGAAGTTAGGCTTGCGTTACGCAACAAAAACCTTGGGTGATCCAGTGGAAAACTCTGCGTGACCCAGTGGAAAACTCGGCGTGACGCAAGGGTCGATTGAAGTTAAATCCTTTGTTTGCTGGGGCGACGGCAAAAGGTGGCACCCCTTAGGTTGAGAGATTGAGCAGAGGGCCACAAAAGAGATTGCGAGAATGCCAAGATCGCCAAGATCGGCGAAATTGGGAAACGTTGGAACTCGTAGATCTAAGGCCTGGAGCGCGCGCCGCAGTTCTGGTGATCTGAAGTCGGGCACAGCAACAACATTCACAACCGAAGCTGCGGTTCTCATCGCAATTAACAGAACGTAGAACGCAAAGAACTCAATTGTGAATGCCTCAACTTTTTGTCGCACAGTGCCCCACAGGAGGAGGAATTTTTCTATAATCGAAAGAAAGGCGCGTTCGTCGCGAGGAAAAGTTCTGAAGTAGAGGGAGTACGGGCAATATGGCGAGAAAGAATGAGGGGGCTCCGCGCAAGAGTTCTTCCCGGAAAACAGCAGTCAAGCAGACAAACCCGGTGACGCCGATCCGTGAGAATACCGGGGCGGTGGTGGAAAACGGAGGGGCCCAGGTTCATCCTGGTCTCGAGGACGAGATTCGCCAGCGGGCCTACGAGCTTTATCAGGAAAGAGGCGGGCAGCACGGTTTTGATCAGGAGGACTGGTCACGGGCTGAAGCTGAAGTGCTTTCCAAATACCAGAGGGAGCGGGAGAAGAGCGCCTGAGCCAAAAATGAAGCAAGTCCTGTTGCTTGATGACAATCCAGCGCAATTGCTGGTGCGGGAGTTGGTATTGCGTAAGGGTGGACTGGAAAGCCATGTGGCCACTAATGCGCAATCAGCGCTGGCCTTTCTGCGCAGTGGGCTGGGGCAGGAGAAGATCGGCGTGGTGGTGACCGACCACATCATGCCGGGCATGGATGGCGTGGAGTTTGTGCGAGAGTTGCGCACATTTAACGATGACATGCCGGTGATTGTCATCAGCGGCTTGGCAGAAGCAGAACAGGAATATTCAAGTTTTTCTGTAATCTTCCGCACTAAGCCATGCGAGCCAGAAGACTTAATAGCCCTTGTAAAAACTACACTCTCCAAAGACCCGCGTAATCGGGCTTCCGCCTAATTGCATTGCACGCCGGGTAAAAAGATACTAAGCTCATCTTTATGCCATTATTAGGGGATTTTTGCCTTTTATTTGCATTGGCACTGGCCGCATACTGTTTTGTGGTGGGGATTCTGGGCTTCATCCGCAAGGATGAAATCGGCTTCCGTCTGGCGGAGACCGGACGCCGCGCCGGAATGGGCACCTTCTTTGCGGTGACCATCGCCGCCCTGGTGCTGGTTTGGGCGGCCCTGAATAATGACTTCTCTATTGCTTATATTCAGCAGCACAGCAATAGGGCCTTACCTATTCCTTACAAGATTGCTGTTCTTTGGTCCGGCCAGGAAGGTTCTTTGCTGTTCTGGTCGTGGCTGTTGGCGACGTACGCATTTGTCCTGAGAGTCCGCCATAAAGTGGATACCCGGCTGGTGGCAACCACCTCCATGGTCCTGGCGGGCGTCCAGGTTTTCTTTCTGCTGCTGACCTGTTTCGTCGCCAATCCCTTTGGAATCATGAGCACGGTAGCCGCCGACGGAAACGGGTTGAATCCGTTGCTTCAGTATCCCGAAATGGTGATTCATCCGCCCATGCTGTACCTGGGTTATGTGGGATTCTCAGTGCCGTTTGCCTTTGCTCTTGCCGCGCTGATGATGCGCTATCCGGGAGAGAAATGGATACACATCACGCGGCGCTGGACCATGGTGACCTGGCTGTTCCTGACTTGCGGGATCGCACTGGGCGCGCATTGGGCTTATGCGGTGCTGGGCTGGGGCGGATACTGGGGCTGGGACCCCGTAGAAAACGCTTCGCTGCTGCCCTGGCTGAGCGGCACGGCATTCCTGCACTCGGTAATGATGCAGGAAAAACGCGGCATGATGAAGATGTGGAACATGTGGCTGATCTTTGTCACCTTCATGCTGTCGATCCTGGGAACGCTGCTAACGCGCAGCGGCGTGGTGCAATCAGTCCACGCTTTCGCGCAGTCCAGCATTGGCTCATGGTTTTACGCCTTTCTGATGATTATTCTGATTGTCTGCGTGGTGGCCTTCGTCAAGAACCGCAGACACCTGGAATCAGAGAACAAGCTGGAGTCGCTGGTTTCACGCGAATCAAGTTTTCTCTTCAATAATCTGGTGCTGTTGGCGGCGTGCTTCGCCGTGCTTTGCGGCACTCTGTTCCCGATCCTTTCCGAATGGGTACGCGGATTCAGAATTACCGTGGGCGCGCCATTCTTCAATAAGGTGATGTTGCCCATTGGACTGTTCCTGATCTTCCTGACTGCGGTCGGCCCGCTGCTGGCATGGCGCAAAACATCACTGGGAAGCCTGAAGAAAAATTTTGCCATTCCTGCGGGGCTGTCAGTGCTGGTTGGTGTTGCTCTTATTCCGCTCGGCGTAAGGCCGTGGAATGGAATCGCCTACCTCTATGCCTGGCTCACATTCGTGTTCAGCACACTGGTAATTGCCACGATTGTGTCAGAGTTCATCCGCGGAGGACGCGTACTGCAAGGCAAGCTGAATACGAACATCTTTGGAGGCATGTATCACCTGACGCGCCGGAACATGCGGCGTTACGGCGGATACATTGTTCACTTTGGCGTAATCCTGGCCTGCATAGGCATTGCCGGACAGGCATTCAACCAGGAGAAAGAGCAGGAGATGGCGCAGGGCGACAAGCTGCAGATTGGCATCTACACCCTGGTCGGGCAGGAGTACACGGAAGACGATAACGCGAACTACGGTTCGAATGCGGCGCTGCTGGACGTTTATAAAAACGGGAAATACCTCACAAGGTTGACTCCGGAACACCGCCAGTTCAAGGCCAGCAATCAGGGCACAACCATTGTGGCGGATTATTCGACCCTGAAGGAAGACCTCTACGTAATTTACGAAGGCCTTAATCCCGAAACTCAACATCCGATCATCAAGGCGTTTATCAATCCATTGGTCAATTGGTTGTGGATTGGCGTGCTTACTGTAGTTTTTGGCACTGGGATGGCGCTTGTTCCCAATGCCGCGCAGATCAAATCGCCAGTTACAGTCACGGCGGCTGCAGGAGCGCTTGACCCTGGAGGCGGCGCGAGCATGCGTCCGGCCGGAGCACGAAAATGAAGTTTGCGTCAACCATTCTGGCACTGTTTTTGAGCGTTGGCTCGCTGATGGCGGCGGACAACAGTTCCCGTCTTGAAAGTGTGGGCGGAAAGATCATGTGTAGCTGCGGCTGCGGACAGATGCTGCTCAAGTGCAACCACGTGGGCTGTCCGAACTCAGCCACAATGATTCGCCAGTTGCACGAGCAAGTGGCAGCCACCGATGATGATCAGGCCGTACTGAACTTTTTCCGCAGGGAATGGGGCGTGACGACTGTGGTTGAGCCGGACCGCCACGGGTTTGAACTGCTGGCATGGATCCTGCCCTTCGCGGGCCTGGGATTGGGAGTTTGTCTGCTGGTGATGGTGGTCCATAAGTGGCATGTGCATGAGGCTGGGGTCAAGCCTGCCGAAACCAGACTGGATCCACATCTCGAAAGCCTGCGCGCCCGCGCCCGCAAGGAGACCGAGATATGAGTCCGCAAACGTTCAACGCCATTGTGGTGATCTTCGTCAGTTTGTTTGCAACGATGACAGGGATCTACATCTTCACGCCCAGTCGCGAACTGGATAGTGGCGTGGACAAGACGCGTTTGGCTTATCTCTACGAGCGCAAAGAAGTTGTGTATGACAATTTGCGCGACCTGAATTTTGAGTTCAAGTCCGGCAAGTTCACCCAGGCAGATTACGACGGAATGCGCGCCTCTATTGAGAATGAAGCTGCGCGCATCCTGGATGAAATTGAACGGCTTGAATCAGTGAACGCCTGAAGGAGTCTAACCGAAATTGAAGCGCGCCATTTTTGTTCTGTTTCTGATATCCGTCTGCTCGCTTGCCGCCTCGGCTCAAAGCATACGAGGCATGGTGCAAAACGGCACCACCAGGAAGCCGTCTGCCGGAGATGAAGTCATCCTTAAGAAAATTGCCGCTGGCGTAGGCATGGAGGACGTAGGGAAAACCAAAACCAACGCGAAAGGCGAGTTCTCCTTCAACGCGCCCGCAAGCCAGCAACCCTATGTGCTATGGGTAAAGCACCAGGAAGTTACTTATCCAAAGGTGGCCATGGCAGGCAGTGGTCCCGTGGCTGTGCAGGTATTTGACGCATCGCCGGCGGTGAAAGATATCACTTTGCAGGAGCACATGATTGTGCTGCAAACGTCGCCAGGGGGAGACAGCCTGAAAGTTGATTCGCTGTTCACGCTGGATAATGAGTCATCGCCACCAGTGACCAGGAACGGCCAGCACACATTTGAACTCTATCTGCCGGACAACGTGAAGGTGGAAGAATCTACAGCGCAGACGGCAGGCAGCATGGCACTGAAGACGCCGGTGGTACCCACAGGCGAAAAGAACAAATATTTCTTTGGCTACCCCCTGCGCCCGGGAAAAACTCAATTTCGGCTGAGTTATAGTGTTCCCTATTCGGGGAAACTTGAGTTTGATCCAAAACTAACGCTGCCGACGCAAAGCATGCTCGTGGTCGCTCCGGCGTCCATCAGCTTCACTCCGGCTGACAAATCACTTTATACCCAAAAAAGTGATCCCCAGATTCCGAAAACCGTGGCGTTGTTTGCAGCGAGCAATGTGAATTCCAAATCCCAAGTTGCTTTTGAGCTCCAAGGTACGGGAGAGCTGCCACGGGAACAAGCCGGCGGACCTGATGGAGGCGGACAGGTCCAGGCGAGCAATCGCCCTGGAGGAGGACTGGGCGTCCCCAATGAACAGCCTGATCCGCTGCGCAGCGGGCAGTGGCTCTTCCTGGGCGTTCTGACAGTATTCCTGACCGCAGGGGCAGTGTACGTATATACGTCGAACCCGCAACCGGCTGTGGCTTCAGCCAAGCCATCGAAGAGTGGCAAGCCCCGTTCAGGTTCCGTTCTGCTGGAGGCGATGAAAGAGGAGCTCTTCCAGTTGGAATCAGACCGGCTGGAAGGCAAGATCACACCGCAGGAGTATGAATCGTCAAAGGCCGCTCTGGACAAAACCTTGCAGCGCGCCGTCAAACGCCAGGCGACAACAAAATAATTTCATCCTCCGCACAAGCATTGTTTTCCGCTATACTGCGCTCGGACAATGGCGCTGGAGCATGGCTGAAGGTACACAAAAAACGGAATGGGCCTGATTGTTAAATCATCTTCTCTGCACGGA
>DATFDA010000126.1:0-3499 GCA_035252525.1 Candidatus Angelobacter sp.
CTCTGAATTTTAGGATTTTGGGGCATGGTTAGTCAAGTATATTATTGCCTTGACCAAGGGGGGAGGGGGACGTGGTGAAGGGTCCAAACCGGGCGGATGGCTGACAGAACAGACCGGGAGCATACCTGACATTTTAGAAACGGTCAGGGATGCTCCAGCAATGGGATTTTGCTCTTTTCTGCAAGCTTTATTCCTGTTTTGGCGGTTCCTGTGTTGGGGGCATGACGCCTGCCGGAAGAGCGGTGATACCCACTTTGCGTCCGGTGGCCGTGCCGGTCTTGGTCTGGATACGCTGGCCGTCAATGCCCTTGGACTTGGTCAGATAGGTCTTGGCGTTTTCAGCGCGCTGGGTGGCCAGACGAGGCGGCTCAGGATCTTCTGTGCTGCCGGAAAGGACTACCGTGCTCGCCGGGTCCTGCTGCATTTTCAACGCGACGTCGTCAAGAATCGCTTTGGAGCGGTTGTCCACGTAGGCGCTGTTAGGTTTGAAGTCGAGTTCTGTAAGCTGCTGGGCGGTTGGCGCAGGAGGGGTTGCAGCTTCAACGTTGACGGTGGTCACGGCTGTGGCGCTGAGCTGCCGGTCATCAAACGCGGTGGCGCGTACCGCGATGGGTCCTGCTCCGACTTCTGAGGTATCAAGCGTGGCCTGGTTGCGGTTGGCGGAAAGTTTGCCGCCGTTGGACACAAACGCAATGGAGAGCGGCCGGTTGTCTGGACTGGTGGCTTCACAGTTGATGCCTGCGGTCTCGCCCACGCGGACCGTGGCCGGGGATGCCGTGCAGGAGATCTTGGGCGGATTCATGGCTCCGGTATCAGCAGCGGCAGGTGGCGGAGCAGTGGCTGAAGCCGGCAGAACAGGCTGTACCTCGGGAGCCTCTGCCACATCCATGAGTTCCACGCCGTCGCCCACGTGAATATCTTCCAGCGAAGTGAGAATCATGGCGGTGGCGCTCTTCTTATGAACGTTCAGCACCACCATATCGCCTAACGTGCGGCGTGGCAGGCTGGAAAGATCACCCGTGGGCAGCTTGTAGGGATGGGCTTGCGTGTCTTCCACGGCGCTCGCCTTGAGTGACATGCCAGCTTCAGGATCGTGGTAGGTGTAAGCGTATGTCCGCGTGGCGCGCAGGTAATCTCCAACCTTGAGGCCTTTATCTGCGCCGATGCTGAGATACACCTTGTACCTGGCGCCGATGAACTGGTCAAAGTCATTGGCCATGATAATGCGGCCCTGGGTCTTGCCGTTGGGAGGAGCAAAACGGTTCAGCGATACACTGCGGAACCTGGGCGCTTCGCGCTCTTCGAAAGGAACGGCCAGATCACCCGGAACAATGTCCGCACAGCTCAGTTCGGGCTTGGCGATGCCGGTTTCCTTCTGCACTTCAATGATGCGAACGTAACCGAGCTCAAAGTACGGAGCGCCGGCCGCACGGATCGCTCCTGCTTGTCCGCGGAACAGCTCGTAATGGTTGGGATCTTTTACGGGCCGGACGATTTCGTAACGCTCGCCTTCTTTGAGGTTGCGGCCATGGATATAAATGGTGTCAACCGCTCCGGCGTAACGCGTCTGGTCAGGGCTGTTCCAGCCGGCGGCGACAAAATGATCGCTGGGAACATGATCTGTGGTGATGAAACCGGAGCAATAGATATCCGCAGGAGTTGGAGTGTTGCCGATAGTGAGAGCCGGATTCGCCGACGGCTGCGGTTGCTGTGCAGCAGCTACGGCACAAGCGGCGATTGCAAATAGAAAGGCGCGGAATTTTGTCATGAGTCCTCCTGCGAAAGCACGCGGGCATGAAAACGCTCTAAGAGCGCGGGACAAGCCAGAATGTTGGGGGTACACTTGGGTCCGGGGTGGAACATATCACTGCTTTTCCCCCGACTTCAACTAAAGTCTTGTTAACTCAGGAGATACACCTGATTACAGAAGTACATTTTCCAGCTTGCATTCGGGTCTTGCATCTGTGATTTTCGGTACGTATGATGGCCACTTTTGTGTGCTATCAATAACTTGCAAATGAATCCTACGTCGCCCAGCCTGGCCCCGCGCTTTCTTCCTGCCCGCCTGCCCCGGGTATGCGTGGCCATTGCTGCAGCCAATCCGGCGGACCTGGTCCAGAAGGCGGACGTGGTGGTCCGGGAAAACCCCTTTGTTGAGTTCAGGTTAGATTACCTTCCCAAGCCAGGGCAGGGGCTTCCAAAGCTTAAGACGTTCATCGAGTACCACCCGGAAGCCCTGATTGTGGCCACCTGCCGGAGGGTAGCGAACGGAGGCAGGTTCCGCGGTTCCATTGCGTCTGAGGTGGACGTACTGGTAAAAGCCGCGCACCAGGGTTGCCATTTGGTTGACATTGAGCTGGAAACAGCAACCCACCTTAAGCCCCGTGAGTTCAACCGGCTGCGCCAGTCAGCCAACCTGATTATTTCTTTTCATGACTTCAAGGGCACCAAAAAGCTGGAAGAAACCTTTGCCCGCATGCGGCAATTTCCGGGAGATTTCTTCAAAATTGTGACCACGGCCAATTCGCTGTATGACAACGTGGTACTGATGAAGTTCCTGGAGAAATATTCTCATCAGCATTCCCTGGTGGGCTTCTGCATGGGCGAGCAGGGCGTGATCAGCCGGCTTCTCTGTGTTCGCGCCGGAAGCCAGTTCACCTTTGCCTCCGCCAGTCCGGGAGAAGAAACCGGCGCCGGGCAGATTGCGGCGCGTACCCTGCGTGAAACTTATCGCATTGACCAGGTGGACGCGGCAACGCGGGTTTACGGAGTGGTTGGTGATCCGGTAGCGCATTCTCTTTCTCCTGTCATGCTGAACACGGCTTTTCGCCGGGAGAACGTCAACGCACTGTATCTCGCGCTGCATGCCAAGGCGCTGGATGACCTGATGGTTTGCATCCGCGATATTCCCATCAGCGGGCTCAGCGTGACCATGCCTTACAAAGAAGAGATTCTGAAGCACCTCTTCAAAACTGACCCGCTTACAACAAAGATTGGCGCTTGTAACACCGTGGTGCGTGGGCAGGATGGCAAACTGTTTGGCTTCAATACTGACGTGGCCGGCGTGGTGCGTCCGCTGGAACTGCGCATTCGGCTTCAGGGAGCCAAAGTGCTGGTGCTTGGCGCAGGGGGCTCGGCGCGAGCGGCAGTTTTTGGGCTAAAGGAACGTGGCGCAGAGGTTTACATCCTGAACCGCACACCAGGGCCGGCGCAAACACTGGCCAAACAAGCCAGGGCGAAGGCGCTCAATCGCACCATGCTCAAGAAGATAGAATTTGACGTGATTATCAACGCCACTCCGGTTGGCATGGAGGGCAATCGCGATCCCTTGCCCATTCCCGAGCAGGATTTTAAAGCGAAATATTTCTTTGAAATGGTCTACGTGCCAGCGGAAACAAAGATGGTGAAACTGGCGCGTGCAAAAGGCATCCATGTGATCCTGGGCTCAGAGATGTTTGTGCAGCAGGGCGCGCGACAGTTTGAGACCTGGACCGGCAAG
>DATFDA010000127.1:0-7792 GCA_035252525.1 Candidatus Angelobacter sp.
CAGAACTTGCCGTTCGCGATCGGTAAGCGGATCGGCTTCCGTCCATGCTTCGCTCGCGAGCTCCGGATCAATCACGCGCAGGCCGCGATGCACGCGACGCACCGCATCGGCCAGTTTGTCCGCTGGCATATCTTTCAGAAGGTAGGCTGATGCGCCGGCCTCGAGCGCGCGCCGCAAATATCCCTGCCGCGCAAAAGTGGTAAGAATGATGATCCGTGTACGCTGATTGCTGCGCTTGATCTCCGCCGCAACCTCTAGCCCGGTAAGTTCCGGCATTTCGATGTCAGTGATCAGCACGTCAGGTCGTTCCTGGCTCACTGCATCAAGCGCCAGCTTTCCATTGCGTGCCTGCCCGACGACTTTGATGTCAGACTCCATTTCCAGCAGAGCAACCAGCGCGCCCAGCACCATTGCCTGATCTTCCGCAATAACCACGCGGATCGCCCGTTCTCCGCCGGCGCTCACGAACAGTGTTCTCCATCGCGCAACGGCAATGACACGGCAACGCTGAAGCCTTCGGCCATGCAACGCGTCACAGTGCCGCCCAGAGCTTCCGCTCTTTCCCTCATACCCCGCAGACCGTTTCCCTCCTGAGCCACGCCTCCGCGGCCATTGTCAATTACTTCCATGGCACACTGGCCATCGCTGACTCGCACACAAATCGTGCATTGAGTTGCGTTCGCGTGTCGCACAACATTCGTGACGGCTTCGCGCAGTGCCAAAGCCATCACATTCTCCTGCGAGCCCGACAGGGAAACTGGATCTACGTGGCACTCCACCGCCACGCCAGCCGTTTCCAGTGTACCTTTTGCGCGCGCCACCTCTGACGCCAGATTGCCTGCACGATAGCCTCGCACCGCCTGCCGAACTTCGCTCAGTGCATTTCGTGAAACCTGCTCCAACTCCCGAATCTCCTGCCGCGCACGCGCAGGATCATGCTCCAGCAGTTTCCCAGCGAGTTCGGACTTGAGCACGATCAGCGAAAGCGTATGCCCAAGCAGGTCGTGCAAATCGCGGGCAATGCGCTCCCGTTCGGCCACTTTCGCCAGACGCTCAATCTCATCGTAGGCCAGTCTCAGTTTGGCATTGGCAGCTTTGCGCTGCGCCGCATGGATGTTCAGCGCGCCCACAAACACAGAGAAAGCTACACCGGGAATCCAGAACTCGCCTGGCAATCGCAATACCAGAGACTCAACTCCCAGTACGGCAACAATCGCAGAAATGATGCTCCACGCGACGGTCGCTGATCCGGCAAACGCACCCGCAGCCGCCCCGTAAATAAAGAAGACTGATGCTCCTGGATTGAACGGACCATAGGCCACTCCGAGCGCCGTCATTCCTGCAATCACAGCCAGCAGCTTGGGGCCATCAACCCAGTAAGAAAGAAAGTAAAGCGGCAGGAAGATGATGATGCCCAGGCTCATCAACGTCAGTTCCAGCGCTCCGGCTCGCGTCAACAGAGGGTACACCACGAAGAATGACAGGTAGACCAAATACGCGTACGGAAGCCAACTGATGTCCTTGTCCTTTGGGAGTAATTGCATCACTGAACCTCATTTTATCCGTAAGTCTTCTGCTCATCGCGCCGGAAACCTAACCATGCCAAGCCGATACCAATTGCAGCCCAACTCAGCAGCCCCAGCACATGATTGACAATGGTTCCTCGTCCATAGCCGAGCACAAGCAGCGCCAACTGCCCCAGATGATATGGCGGCAGCGCAGGCGCAATCCGCTGCAAGAAGTGAGGCATCATGTTCACCGGAATCCAGAGACCTGAGCAGAATGAAAGTGGCAGATAGAGCAGGTTCACGATCGCAGGCGCTGAATTTGGCCCCACGAAATAAGCAATTGCTAATCCCAGAACGCAAAACGGTATGGATCCGAACACCAGTACCAGGAAAAGCGCTGCTCCCTGCAGCATCGAAAGATGCACGCCTCCGGCTGTTACTCCAACCATCATCAGCACCAGAACAATCACTGTGCCGAATGCCATGCACGTAAACAGCTTGGCTACAAGGTAAGCAGCCGGAGGCATAGGACTGGCGCGCTTCACCTGCAGCCATGCCTGGCCACGCTCCACTGCCACTCCAACTCCAAACCCGAACAATGACGCGCCAATCACTCCAAAAGCGCCGTACGTAGCCAGGAGGTAGCGCGCCACGTCTGTGCCTCCTGAGCCCTGCTTGCCAAAGACCACTCCAAACAGAACGTAGAACATCACTGGAAAGGCGATGCTGGCCACGGAATACATAGGCAGGCGCAACATCTTCAGCAGATCGAACCACGCCTCATTGAGATAAGGGCTCACGCGAATTGATGAACGCGGAGCCACAAGCTGCGAACTGGGGAATGCGGACGAACTCATTGATATACCTCCTCTTTGATAACTACTGGGTTTGCTTGGGGACGCGTAAGCGCCAGAAACGCCTCGTCCAGACTTGTGCTTGTAACCTCAAGTCCGCAAAGCCCGGGATCGCGGCTTAACAACGTGCGAACTACGTCATCGGGATTCGAAGCTCGTATGTTCAGCACTCCGCGGTTCTCGCGAACCTGGAGCACGCCGGGAAAAAGCTTCACATCCTCAGCCGTCAATGCGCTGGCGCACCGGATGATTTTTCCGCCGATACTGCTCTTGATCTCTCCCGGCGTGCCCTGCGCGATGACGGAGCCATTGTTGATGACCACAATCCGGTCAGACAACGCGTCGGCTTCTTCCAGGTAGTGGGTGGTAAGAATGATGGTCTTCCCGCGCGAAACAAGATCACGCACCCGGTCCCACAACGCGTGCCTCCCCTCCACATCCAAACCAACTGTCGGCTCATCCAGCACAAGCAGGTCCGGATTGCCGCATATCGCCAGGGCGAACAGCACACGCTGCTTTTGCCCGCCGGACAACTCTCCAAAAAGCCGGCCGGCAACGCTCTCCAGTCCAGCCAATGCAATCGTCTCAGCGCAGGTTAGAGGTTGAGGATAGTAGCTGGAAAAGAGCTGAATGTGCTCTCTTACACGCAGTGTCTCGGGAACCTTGGCGACCTGCAGCATTGCTCCAATGCGTACCCTTACGCCTGCATTCGTCGGATCTCCTCCGAACACCGTCACCCTGCCGCAGTTCGGCCGCATCATTCCCAGCATTAGCCGAACCGCGGTGGTTTTCCCCGCGCCGTTTGGTCCCAACAACCCCACAACCCGGCCTTGCGGTATGGCTAGGCCAACGTCATTTAATGCCGTGACGTTGCCGAATTTCTTGGTCACTCGCTCAAGGCTTGCGACCACATTGTTGCTTTCTGACATTCAAACCTCCAAGACTGCTTTCTCTGACCTGGAGCCATCATGCCCGCGCGAGCGGATCGAATGTAGTGGGGAGTGTCATCTTCTTTGTATGACATTCGTCATGTGAAGGGCCTGCGCAAACTAAGCACACCAAAGCCGCGTTCGAGTGTTGTTCATTTCCGAACAGCAACGTTCAATGGCGCACACTGAAGATGGGTCATTAAGCACACCAGGCCTGCTAAGCCGCGGGAGCGCAAGAGGTTAAGCATTTATTGATTTCGGCCGTAAACCTGCAAATGGTTTTCAAATTGAACCAAAGCCCAGAGTTCTGCGTACCAAATACGGTCTGCCATCTTTTGGGAAATTGACACACTTGGAATCGAGTAAAAGCCATCATGAATTTCGTCCGTCAATTGAAGTTTGCTATTCGCGTCCTGCGCAAGTCTCCCGGATTTACCATCATGGCCGTAGTGATGCTGGCACTCGGCATCGGCGCCAGCACCGCCATTTTCTCCATTGTTGAAGGCGTACTGTTGCGGCCGCTTCCCTTCCCGGAAGCAAGCCGCTTGGTTGCCGTGGGTGACATTCTCCTGGGCGGACCTGCCGACAGCAACGGCGGAATCAGCGTCACTGCCCCGGACGTGCTTGCCTATACTCGTGGCACACACAGCTTTGAGAGCCTCGGCGGATATGGACAGACCAACTATGAACTCAGCGGTATCGGCGAACCTGCAACCATCAGCGCAGCCCGCCTTACTCCTGGAGTTTTCCCAAGCCTGCGCGTCTCGCCGCTGATGGGCCGCGTCTTCACCCAGGAGGAAGATGACCAGAAGCAACAACTGGCGGTCCTGAGCTATGGCACCTGGCAAAGCCGCTTTCACGCTAATCCACAGGTGCTTGGGCGCAAGATTCTGCTCGATCGCAAGCCGTACATCGTAATCGGCGTGATGCCGAGAAGCTTCGAGTTCCCGCTGCTGCCTGGTCAGCTCAACCGCACTGAATTGTGGGTTCCCATGAGCTTTACCCACGACGAGCTCAGCATCGGCGCAGCATCGTGGAATTTTCAGATGATCGGCCGTCTCAAGAATGGGGTAACACCGCAGCAGGCGCAAGCCGATGCTGAGAGCGTGGCTCAGGAGACCATGCGCAACTATCCCTCGTTCATGTCCAGCCTCCGCATCAGTGCGGTTGTCCGCTCTCTCCAGGAAGATACGGTTCAGCAGGCGCGTCCTCTGATTCGCACTCTTTTCCTTGCTGTAACCGTTGTACTGTTGATCGCCTGCGCCAATCTCGCTGGGCTGCTTCTGATCCGCGCCATCCGCAGACGTCGTGAGATTGCTGTGCGCCTTGCCCTCGGTGCGCGTGCATCCGCCCTGCTCGGCCAGGCCATTATGGAAGGGCTCATCCTCAGCCTCGCCGGTAGCCTGCTCGGACTGGCTTTGGCTGCGAACGCATTACAGGTTGGCAAGAACTTTCTGCCGGAAACTTTACCGCTCATCAATCAGATTCATATTGACTGGAGGGTTGCGGTTTTTGCGCTCCTGTTAGGTGTGTTCACCGGGGTTGTCTGCGCGCTCGCTCCCGCTTTCGCTGCCATTCGCACCAGTCTGAGCCAGGACCTCAAAGAGGGTGGCCGGACCGGCAGCAGCGGCACGGGCCATGCACGCCTGCGCTCCGCGCTGGTTATCGCCGAAATTGCCATTGCCATGGTGCTTGTCAGCGCGTCTGGTTTGTTGCTGCGCAGTTTTGAAAAGATGCGCTCGGTTCAGCTTGGATTCCGTCCTGACCACACCTTGACCGCCTACTATTCACTTCCGGTGAACCAATATGCCACGCAGTCCGCGGTGGATGAATTCAACAAGGAACTCCTAAACCGGCTGCAGCACCTTCCCGGAGTTACATCGGTTGGCATCAGTTCCCTTTTGCCGCAGTCCGGCGGAAACCAAAACCAGGCGTTCGTGGTAGATGGCTACATGCCTCCAAAAGGCGCCGGCCTGAATATGGCCTGGGTATCGCAACTAATGGGCGATTATTTCCACTCCATGGGGATTGCTCTGCGACGCGGCCGGAGCTTCAATGAAGCTGACAATGCTCACAGCCAACTCGTAGTTATCGTCAACCACAAACTGGCTGAGCACTACTGGCCGGGACAGGATCCTGTTGGCAAGCGCATCCGTTGGGGAATGCCGGAAACGCCCACCCCGTGGCTGACCGTGGTGGGCGAAGTGGACGATGTGAAACAGGACGCGCCTGACCAGGACACCAAGGAACAGGCGTATCAGCCCGCGCAGCAGTCGTTGGCTTCCTATGGTTCAATAGCCGCGTCCGTGTCCGCTGCGTTTGCGCTGACCGGCAATAGCGGATTCGTTGTATTGCGCACCGCGTTGCCGCCGCAGAATATGGAGAACGCGATGCTGTCCACCGCGCGCTCCATTGATAGTCAGCTTCCCCTTACTCAAATGCAAACCATGGAGCACGCCGTTTCCGCCAGCGAAGCTCCGCGCCGTTTCAATACCGGGCTGATTACGGCATTTGCGCTGGCCGGAGTGCTGCTCGCTCTGCTTGGCATCTATAGCATCATCGCGTTCACGGCCGCACTGCGTACACAGGAAATGGCCATCCGCATGGCTCTTGGCTCGCAACGCTCGGGAATTCTCCGCTTAATGGTTACAGCCGGCGCAAAACTTGCCATTGCCGGATGCGCTCTGGGCATCGCGGGTGCGTTGCTGGCCTCAGGACTTCTGCGTGCGTTCCTCTTTGGGGTAAGCCCGTTTGATCCGCTTGTCCTGGCGCTTGCGACGGTCTCTGTGTTGCTGCTGGCTGTGATTGTTTCCCTGCTGCCGGCGCGCCGCGCAGCTTCCACGAACCCGCTGCAGGCGCTTCGGGCGGAGTGACTGAAGTAGCCAACGTTATTGCGAGATGTCGAAGTAGCAAAGCTGAGCATCAAGAGGATAGTTGCCAAACCATTCGCAACAAAACTATTCTGCCTGTTCAACTCTGAACAACGGAAATTGTTTACATATGGATTCGAATCGGCTCCTAACTTCAAGCAGCCTTCAAAGTTACCGCCTTCCAGTCGCGCTTGCAGGAATATTTTTTTGCCTGATTTCTTGCGTCGCCGCTGGCGCTCAAAAAAACGTAAAAGTTTCTGAAATAGCACCCAACTTGATGGTCTTTTCTACAAGCAAAGGAAACGTCGTGGCGTCAGTGGGTCCTGATGGCGCGCTGCTGGTGGGAACGCCATCGTCTGCCAGTACTCCACAAATCAACAGCATCCTGAAGAGCCATACGAAGTCAGCTTTTAGATACGTGGTCATTGGAGCGGAAGCCTTGGATGAATCTGAAGGTGATGCTGGCTGGGGACAATTGGGGGCATTCGTTGCCACGCAGGAAAATGCTCTACATCGAATGGGCGGAAGCAGGATGGGACAACCGGCACCTTTGCCGCCTTCCTTCGTCAAGTTGGGAGTGGAACGGCCGCACATTGCCTTTTCTGAAGTTTTATCCTTCGATCTCAACGGCGAGGCGATCCATATCGTCCATCAGACACCCGGTTACAGCAATGCCGATACAATCACACACTTTCATGTGGCAAATGTGGTCTACCTAGGCGAAGTCTTCCCGGGCGACGGTTACCCGAGAGTTGATCCTGCGCAAGGAGGGGAGCTCGCCGGACTGCTGAAAACGCTCGAGCCCTGGGCAGGGTCGCAGTTCAGGATTGTGCCGGCACGCGGGGACATAACGAATGGGGAGACGGTAAAGAGCTTTCTCGACATGATCCTGGCCGTGCGCGAACGCATAAAAACCATGATGAAAGAAGGCAAAACAGAAGCCCAGATTATCGCTGAACACCCAACCAGCGACTTCGACAAACGCTGGGGGCACGGCCGTGTTTCACCCCAGATGTTCACGCATGAGGTCTACAGCGAGCTTAAGCATCCCTGAGCATTTCTGAAATGTTGCGCCAGAGTACCGAGCAAGTGGACGTGGAGGCTCAGACTTGTGGCGCGCTCCGGATCATCAAGAGTATCTAAAACTCAAAAGCCTGCTCGTACGAGCAGGCTTTTGGATAAGCCAGATCTTATCGAAATCTTACTTCGATGACGTCACCAGCGAGTGCGTAATCGCGTGAACTGACAGCGCAATGCGGTTCTGCACGCCGACCTTGCGCATCAGCTTGGCCACGTGCGCCTTGACTGTGCGTTCTTCAATTCCGAGCACGGAACCAATCTCCTTGTTCGAGCGCCCCGCCACCAGCAGTTCCAGGACTTCTTTTTCGCGGTCAGTGAATGTCACGCGGCCCGCGGGGAAAATTCGTCCCGGAGACGAGGTAACGCGCTCAATAAAGATTGAGAGCACGCGCCGTGGCGCCCAAACGCTCCCGCTATGCACGATCCGGATCGCCTGAATGAACTCTGCCGGCGTAGCGGCCTCGTCCACATATCCCTTGGCTCCGGCGGCAACAGCTTTGAGGATGGTTTCATCGTCGGCTCCCGAGCCTGTCACCAGGATGCGCAGGTCG
>DATFDA010000128.1:0-10537 GCA_035252525.1 Candidatus Angelobacter sp.
GCGGAGATATTTGCCGGAAGAGTAGAAGGGCTACCAAGCGTGCAGGAGTATTTGGCGGGACGATAAAGTTCGTGCTGCGTTGAGTCGCCATGTACGAGCGCTATACAGAAAGAGCGCGGCGGGTGATCTTCTTTGCCACGCATGAGGCAGCGGCAGCCGGAGCAACATATATCGAACCTGAACATCTGTTGCTGGCGATCATGCGCTGCTGCGAGCCAGAGCTGAACGAGTTCTTGAAGCTCAACACGTTCGAGGAGACGCTGCGAGCTGAGCTTCCGAAAACGCCCGATCGCGCGATCTACTCGGAAGATTTTCCGGTGCCGCTATCTAATCAAAGCAAACGAGTGCTTGCCTATGCCGCCGAAGAAGCTGAAAGGCTCAATTCTCTTGGCATTCGTCCGGGACACTTGTTACTGGGAATTTTGCGGGAACGGGAAAGCTTTGCCTCGCGCTTCCTATTGGCGCACGGGATTGACCAGAGCCTAGCCCGTAGAGTGATTTCATCACTGCCGCCAGAACCTGGTGGTCCTACGCTGGAGTCCATCCGCAGACATGATGTGTGGATAAAAGGCAAAAGAAGGATGTACTGGGTTGCACTAGCAGCGCAGGCTGCGCTCTTGGTGCTTCTGGGCGTCCTTGTTGCGCATAGTCAGGCCAGCGGAAAGCACTTGCTTGTGACTGGAATCAGTTGGTTGGTAGTGGTATGCGGGTGGCGTTTCGTCGGCAAAATGCGAATGTGGGGAATCAAGCTCAGTAACCGGCACCGCATCATGGCAACGCTGATTGTTTACGGGGTGGTATCGCTGTATCGCATTCTTCTGTCTGGCTGGGTGGTTCCGCTTGTGATCGGAATCTATCGCACAATCGTGTGGCCGAAGTGAGCCTGGTCACGGGGCAAAGCTCGCCTGAACGTGCGGGAGCAGAAAATCGATCATGCGGGCTCGCAGATCTTCCAATTGTTTTTTGGCGCGATCTAGCTCCTTCTGGTTTTTGGGTGGGGTTTCAGGCTCAGTCAGGCGGAACCATTCTTCTTTAAATTTCTGTGCCTGCTCGCGTGCATCCGGCGCGGCTTTGTCATCCTGGGACATTTTCTTGCACATGAGGGCCAGGAATACGGAGTCGAGAGCTTCAAGGTCTTGTTTGCGAATCGTCATTCTTCCTCTTATTGCGAGTGCTCAATTGTACCGTTGCGTCACCGAAAACTTGAATGTCAGGCGAGCAGCAGGCAAATGAATAATAGTGTGTTGAGCCATCCGGCTGCACCGAACTAACGCCGCATAATAAATATTTCAGGTTTACAACGGCGAATAAAACACGATACCATGAAAATGGAGGCTCAAGCAATTTCCAGTTGCTTGTGTTTGCTTTGAAAATGCCTCCCAGCAGGAGGCCCCATGGGTAGCGGGTCCGATCCGTTAGAACTCCATAAAACGGGTTACCGCCGCATGTGGCAGGTGCTCTTAAAGGCTCCTGCAGCCACACAGTAAAAGGTGACCGCTTGGGTCACCCTTTAGAAAAGTCTGGGTGACCCGCTGGAAGACGTTGGGGGACACAGTGGAAATCTTGGGTGACCCGGAGGGGCGATTTCCGCTAAGCGCCTTTATTTGCAAAAAAGCTGAGCTGAAACCTGAGAACCTTTGAAACACAGAGGAGCAGAGGAAATGGAGGGCTTACGCCTGACGGATTTTGTTCCGGACATCCTTTACAGATTTTAGGTCGAGAGAATCCCGGGTGGATTCGTCGACGTATCAACGGCATTTTTAGCCTCCTGGGCGTGCGACTCGGCAGGTTAGGAACCGGCAGCGTGGGGAGAATGGCTTGAGGCAGCATGGTTAGAACTTGCATCCTCGGGATGTTTCGATTCGTCCTCACTCGTTTCCCCGCTCGGACTCACTCAACATGACACAAGGAAGAAGCATGGAGGATCCTGCAAGGACCGTGCGGGACGTTTTTGTGAACAGATGAATCAGTCAGCACAGATCAGCTAATTGGAAAGCGGACTCCCCAAATGCTCTGCTGTTTGCTGGAGTCTGAGGCGCAACTTGGCACGTGCTGCAGATGGAGTGTGTCGCGAACCAACGGCCTCTAACTGAAATGAGGGGTTATGACACGCCCGCTCTGCATCCTGTCTATTGGGTACGACCCAACGCTGCTTCATATGCGGACCATGGTGCTTCGCAGCAACGGCTACGTAATAAAAGAGGCGCAGTCAGTGGAGCAGGCCCAGTTGCTTGCTGAATCAGACCTGATTGACCTTATTGTGATCTGCCATACCGTCCCAGAAAGCGATCAACTGAAACTAATCACGGCGGCGCGCCGGGCCCGACGATTGTTACCAATTCTTTGCGTCACTGACCAGGAGTTTGGCTGTGTGGCCCGCGGGTGCGAAGCGGCGAGCAGCTCTCCTTTGGAGTTGCTGGAGAGCGTGCGCGAAGCGGTGAGAAGTCATTCTATGTGAGGAAACACAGCCGGAAATCCGTTTAGTTTGGTGGGACGGCGAAGCTTGCTCTGTAACAATTTCAGCCGGATGCAGTCTCATTCGGGTAGTTGAAGAAGAGCTGATTGCCGTCGGGATCATCCACCACCAGGAGCCGATAACCCCATGAACCGTCCTTGACGGAAACGCCCCTGCCCTCAAGTTCCGCGCGCAAGGCATCGAGCGCGGCGGTTGCGGCCTCGGGCGTCTCCGGCTCGACATTCAGTGAAATGAACATCAGACCCTTGCCAATTTTCTGGGGCCACTGGTCGGACAGGATAAGCGCGCAGCCCTGCCGGTCGACCTGTGCCACGAATACTCTGCCGTCCTGGTCGTAGCGCCAGGGGTTGGTGAAGCCTAGCCGGTCAACGTAAAAGCGGAGCGAGGACTCAACGTCACTCACGTGGAGCACAGGGCGGGCAAACCAATCTGCCATAGGCTGGCTATCCTCAGAAATAGGGGATAAGGCACTTCCCTCAAAGCACCAGCGTATAGGTTACGCTACACCAAGAAGAGCGACAGTGCGGTGGTTCGTTTTCTCTGGTGAGGCTCTGAGCAAAACCGGGAAGTGTCGGGAAGGTTTTGAAGATGGCGACCGGGCGGCATATCTTCGCTTTTTTGTTGTACTAGAACCGGGGAAGTGTGCTATGCTAAATCATTTGTATGCAGCCAGTTAAAGACATATGCGAGACAGCGCCTGAAACGCCGGGTGGGAAGCAGGAACGCCGGGGTTGCGAGCGGTCAACGCCGGGGTTGGTCCGGGGTGACGCAGCGTAAGTGCTTTAAAATCATAGTGAGCATTTGCAGGAGTGAGACCATCGCCGACATCGCCGTGAACGCAACGTCATCGCCGACATCGGAAGAATGAGACCGGAAGAAAATGGAGTGAAGCTGACGAATGGAAGTGGCTCGGGGAAATAGGTTGTGATCAGGCACTGAGCGACCAGCGAAAGGCAGGAGCATCCAATATGCTAGGCTTACTTTTGAGATTCGGAACGTTTGCTGACCCACTATCACTCCAGCCGAGCCGAGAGGCCAAGGGCATGCCAGCGGGTAAACATCAAGGCCGCTGCGAGGCGAGTAAAATCTAAAGAGAGCCGAGCTAAAAGCTTAAAGCAGGGCACAGAACCGTGGAGGCTAAAAGCTTTTAGCAGAGCACAAGGAATAAGGTAACCGAGATTGATAGGGAAATTTGCCGCCAAGATTTTTGGCACCCAGAACGAACGTGACGTAAAGCGGATGCGCCCGCTGGTTGAGGAAATTGGCGCGATGGAGCCGGAGTTGAAGAAGCTGACCGACCAGCAGCTTCGCGCCAAGACAGACGAGTTTCGCGCACGGATCAAAGAGCGCGTTCAGGAAGCAGAGAACGAGATTGCGCGCATCACGGCGGAGTTGCAAAGCGCTCCTGACCAGACCCTGCGCGGGCAGCTTGACGAGTTGACCAAGCGCCGCATAGAAGCTCGCAACGAAGTGCTGGACGAGATTCTTCCTGAAGCTTTTGCGGTGGCTCGCGAAGCAGGCCGCCGCGTGCTGAACATGCGCCACTTTGATGTCCAGTTGATTGGCGGCATGGTGCTGCACCAGGGCAAGATTGCGGAAATGAAAACCGGCGAAGGTAAAACGCTGGTGGCCACGCTTCCGGTCTATCTCAACGCACTTTCCGGCGATGGCGTACACGTGGTTACGGTGAACGATTACCTGGCCAAACGCGACTCAGAATGGATGGGCAAACTCTACCGTTTTCTGGGCCTGAGTGTGGGCGTGATTGTGCACGAACTGGATGACGATGAGCGTCGCGAGGCGTACGGCGCTGACGTGACCTACGGAACCAACAACGAGTTTGGCTTTGACTACCTGCGCGACAATATGAAGTTTGACCTGAAAGACTGCGTGCAGCGCGGGCACAACTTTGGCATAGTGGACGAAGTTGACTCCATCCTGATTGACGAAGCCAGAACGCCGCTGATCATCAGCGGATCAAGCGATGAATCCACGGACAAATATGACCGGGCCGACCGCGTGATCCCATACCTGGAAAAAGGCGAGGAGATTGAAAAAGCTCCCGGCGAACCGCCTGAGTACACCGGCGACTTTGCGGTTGATGAGAAGCACAAGAACGCCACCATCACGGACCAGGGATGGGAAAAGGTGGAGAAGCAGCTTGGCATTGACAATATTGCCGATCCGGAAAACTGGCCCATGAAGCACCACGTGGAGACGGCGCTGAAGGCGCATGCGCTTTACCGCAAAGACGTGGAATACGTGGTGAAGGATGGCGAGGTCATTATTGTTGATGAGTTTACCGGCCGGTTGATGCCGGGCCGCCGCTGGTCTGATGGTTTGCATCAGGCGATTGAGGCGAAGGAAAAAGTCAAGATTGAGCGGGAAAGCCAGACGCTGGCCACCATCACGTTCCAGAACTACTTCCGCATGTACAAGAAGCTGGCGGGAATGACCGGTACGGCGGAAACGGAAGCGGCTGAGTTCGACAACATCTATAGGCTTCAAGTCACAGTGATTCCCACGAACCGTCCGCTGCTGCGCAAAGAGAACCCAGACATTGTTTTCCGCACGGAGAAGGAGAAATACTTTGCCGTAGCGGATGAGATCCAGAAGATCAGCTTGGAGGATCGGCCGATTCTGGTGGGTACTACATCGATTGAAAAATCTGAGCGCCTTTCTGATCTGCTGAAACGCAAGCAGGTAAAGCACGTTGTGCTGAATGCCAAGTTCCACGAGAAGGAAGCGGAAATTGTGGCACAGGCCGGGCGGCTCAAAGCGGTTACCATTGCCACCAATATGGCAGGCCGCGGCACGGACATCTTGCTGGGCGGCAATCCCGACATCATGGCGCGCCAGGAGTTGGTAAAGAAGGGAATTGCGCAGCAGTTGCGCACCGCCGGCGGCGAAGTGGCGCTGGACCAGGACAGCTCTGAGGAAACTGTCTTTTATTACAACGGAGTTGAATACAAGTGCCCGGCGGACAAATGGAACGAGGTATTTAACAAATACAAGGCTGAGACAGACGCCGAGCATGATCGGGTGGTGGCTACAGGCGGGCTGCATATTTTAGGCACAGAACGCCACGAAGCGCGACGCATTGATAACCAGTTGCGCGGACGCGCGGGACGCCAGGGAGATCCGGGATCTTCGCGCTTCTATCTGTCACTGGAAGATGACCTGATGCGCATCTTCATGCCCAAAGGCTGGGTATCCACGCTGCTGCAGAAGCTTGGCATGGAAGAGGGCGTGCCGATTGAGTCGCGCATGATTTCCAAGCGCATTGAGGCTTCACAGAAGGCGGTTGAAGCTCAGAATTTTGAGTCGCGCAAACACCTGCTGGAATATGACGACGTAATGAACAAGCAGCGTGAGGCGGTCTATGGCCTCCGCAAGGAGTTGCTGTCAGGCGTCGATCAGAAAGATCTGATCCTGGAAGACTATGTCGGCGGGATGGTGGCGGAATCGCTGGATAAGTTTGCGCCGCGCAATGTCCACGCAGATGAGTGGAACGTGGATGGCCTGCGCAAGTATTTGCTCGAAGGGTTTGGGCTTGATCTGGCGAAAGCGGGAGTTGATCCGGACCAGTTGAATCGGCAGGAACTGGGCGATGCCATCTTTGAAAAACTGCAAGAACTTTACAACGCCAAAGAGAAGCAGCTTGGTCCGGATGCGATGCGCTACCACGAGCGCATGATCATGTTGAGTGTTCTGGATACACAGTGGAAAGACCATCTGCTCAACATGGACCACCTGAAAGAAGGCATTGGGCTGCGCGGTTACGGCCAGCATGATCCGCTGGTGGAGTACAAACGCGAATCGTTTGACATGTTTGAACAGATGATGCAGCGGTTCCAGGAAGATACCGCGCGCTATCTCTTCCATATGCAGTTGGTGGAAACGTCGCCTGCCCCGGCGGTTGCTTCAGCCGATGGCAATGGCGACCAGCAGGCGGCCCCTCCGCGCAAACGCGCTTCTACGTCGATTGATGAGCTTGAGGCGCAGTTCCAGCGTCGCAAGAAGCGTGAGCTGCAGGAAGCGCGCATGGCAGGATCCAATGGCAATACCGCGCCGCAGCAGGTTGTAAGAGGGCAGGCCAAGGTCGGACGCAATGATCCATGCCCCTGCGGTTCGGGCAAGAAGTATAAGAAATGTCACGGCGCAGGAACGACGGCGTAGCAAGAGAGTTTTACGTTCCCAGGAGCGTGGCCAACCGTGCTTGTACCCGGTTGGCCATTCGGTCTTTCACAACTAAATATGATGTTTGGGCAAGCAGATGAATCCCAAAAAAGAAGATGCAGGCGGTGCCTGCATCTCCCTGATCATCTTCTTACGTAGCCCTTAAGGTCGGATTATCGGCAGCTTAGCGGTTTCCGCGACTGCCGCCTCCGCCTCCACCGCCGCGAGGTCCACGGCCCCGGCCGCCGCCACCACCACGTCCGTGTCTGCGTCCGCCGCCACCACCCCCGTGCGGACGTCCGCCGCGGGGAGGACGATCAGGACGATCGCTGCCCGCATGAACCGTTTCACGGTTGGCATCTTCGCGATTGAAGTTGGGCTCCTCATCCTCAGCGAAATCGGCGCCACCTTCAAACGTGATGGTTTCTTCCGACCCGCGAGGTTGTGGCTGCTCTTCTGTTTCACCGGTGGGCGGTGCGCCTTCACCAGACTGCGGTGCCGCTTCACCGGACTCGCTCCGTTGCTGCGTCGCCATCTTGGCGCGCTGCTCTTTGAGAATGGCTTTGCGAGAGAGCTTAATGCGGTTGCCTTCGATTCCAAGGACCTTCACCAGCACCTGGTCGCCCTCCTTCAGCTCGTCCTTCACCTCTTTCACGCGATGTTCGGCAATCTCGCTGATGTGCAGCAGGCCATCGGTTCCGGGGATGATCTCCACGAAGGCCCCGAACTCAGCCAGTCGCACTACTTTGCCCAGATAAGTTTTGCCGACCTCGGGTACAGCAGTGAGGTCGTTGATCATCTGGATGGCCTTCTGCTCAGACGGCCCGTCATTCGATGCCACATTCACCTTGCCTGTGTCGTCCACGTCAATTTTCACGCCAGTCTGGTCAATGATGCTGCGAATCATCTTGCCGCCCGGCCCAATCAGATCGCGAATTTTGTCCACGGGAATCTGCAGAGTGTAAATTCTGGGAGCGAATGTGGAGATCTGTTCGCGGCCACCGGTAATGGTCTCTTCCATTTTGTCCAGGATGAACATGCGCCCGCGCTTCGCCTGCTCCATGGCTTCACGCATGATCTGTGACGTAATGCCCGTCACCTTGATGTCCATTTGCAACGCAGTAATTCCTCTACGCGTTCCTGCCACTTTGAAATCCATGTCGCCGTAATGGTCTTCCGCGCCTGCGATATCTGTGAGGATGGAGTAATCGTCGCCTTCCTTCACCAGGCCCATGGCGACGCCGGCGACGGATGATTCCAGCGGAACGCCCGCATCCATCAGGGAAAGCGACGCGCCGCACACCGTAGCCATGGAAGATGAACCGTTTGATTCCAGAATGTCTGAAACCACACGGATGGCATAAGGCCATTTTTCCACCGGCGGCAACACGGCGGAAACCGCACGCTCGGCCAGAGCACCGTGGCCAACCTCGCGACGGCCCACGCCTGTCATACGGCCTACTTCACCCACGGAGAACGGTGGGAAGTTGTAGTGCAGCATAAAGCGCTTCTTCATCTCGCCTTCAAAGCGCTCGATACGTTGCATGTCATCAGGCGTGCCCAGCGTGGTTGTCACCAGGGCTTGCGTTTCACCGCGAGTGAAAATCGCCGAACCGTGTGTGCGCGGCAGCACGCCAACTTCTATCCAGATTGGCCGGATCTCATCAAATGCCCGCTGATCGGGACGCCGGCGGTCTTTTGTCACCTGCTCGCGGAAAATGCGTTCGCGCAGCAGTTCGTAGTAGTGTGACAGCTTGTGCGCCGCTTCTTCATCGTCTTCCGGCAGCTCGGCTTTCAAACGGTCTTTAATCTGCTTGACGAGGTTGTAGCTTTCCAGCTTGGGATGCTTTTTCGTATCGAGCGCATCGATCAGTTCCGCGCCTACTTTCTTGCGGAGCTGATCAAAGTAACTTTGATCGAACTCCGGCGCCTCAACCTGTCTTTTTGCTTTGCCGCCTCGCTTCGCCAGATCGTTGATCGCGGAGCAGATTTTCTTGATCTCCTGATGCGCAAATTCAATCGCGCCCAGCACCTGGTCTTCCGTGACCTCTTTGGCCCCGGATTCCACCATCACAATGCCTTCCGCCGTGCCCACCACCATAATGTTCAAGCGGCTCTCGGCCATTTCAGAATACGTGGGGTTGATGATGTACTCATCATTTACAAATCCCACGCGCACGGCGCCCACCGGGCCTTGAAAGGGAATATCAGATAGCGTCAGCGCTGCGGATGCCGCGTTGATCGCCAGCACGTCAGGATCATTTTCGGTGTCGGCGGAGAGCACCAGAGAGATCACCTGTGTCTCATTGCGGAAACCTTCAGAGAAGAGCGGGCGGATGGGACGGTCAATTTGCCGGCTGGTAAGAATCTCACGTTCGCTGGGACGCCCTTCGCGCTTGATGAACCCGCCGGGGATGCGTCCACCGGCATAGGTATATTCGCGATAATCAACGGTGAGCGGGAAAAAATCGATTCCTTCTCTTGGCTCGGGTGCGCAACAGGCAGTTCCAATGACCACATTGTCGCCCTGCCGCACAATGGCTGAGCCTTGCGCCTGTTTCGCAAGATGTCCGGTTTCTATATGGAGAGTTTTGCCGCCAGTAAGATCAACGGTGGCTGTTTGTTTCATTGAAGCTCCTCATTTCCAGGAGGGGCCAGAGTGTTTAGCTTTGGTTGAGAGCATTTCTTAGTACGAGCGGCGAAAGACCTGCACCTGGGCCCTCAAGTACGCGAATTTATCAGCAGTGATTGTTTTGCGGATTTGAGGTTCCGTGCCGTTTACAGCGGTTTTCCCGCCGGACGGCTCAAGATCGTTCGGAGTTCCCGAGGCGCTCACGCACGGCACACCTGATCTGAGATCATCAGACTGGCCATTAGTGGGACCTATTCTTTTAAGCTTGGGCTGCATACACCTGTGCCTCCGGCTTTAACCTCGGTTCAATACGTCCGATGGATCTTTTACTTGCGGATTCCAAGTTTTTGGATGACGTCTTTATAGCGCTCTGTGTTGTACTTTTTCAGATAGTCGAGCAGGCGGCGACGCTTGCTGACCATCATGAGCAGACCGCGCCGGGAGGCATGGTCTTTTTTGTGCATCTTGAAGTGCTCGTTCAACTCACCGATCCGCTCGCTCAGGATAGCAATCTGCACTTCCGGGCTTCCGGTATCTGACTGGTGCGTGCGGAAACGGTTGATGACGTCTGCCTTTTGCTCTCTCGCTAACACTAAACTGGTGCACTCCTATTCCTAAATCTTGTCCTTCTAGTGACTTAAACAGCCTAACACGGTGGACGCAAAACTGTAAACAGGCCCTTAACTGCTCACCGTAAAAGACTTTGGCAGACCCAAAAAGCGCTCCGTGACAATCTGGCACCCCGGAAACATCTTTTGCAGCTTCTTTTTTGAGATCCAGGTCACATCATACTCATAGGGCTTTTTGAACAGCCAGCCGTTCAGCGTGAAATAGCGCAGAAACTTTGGCGTCAGCCACTTGCGGGGAAGCCAGTGCAGGAAAGGCATGGTCAAATGCGGATCAATTGGGAACAGCCGCGAAGGTGTCTGGCAGTAAACCTGTTTGCCCACCCGCAGCATCTCCCGGGCAAACTGGAACTGATTTCCCTCTGACCCAACATGCTCAATCACCGAATTTGAAAATGCCAGGTCCACTGACTTATCGCCGAAGGGCAACGCCAGCCCTGATCCCAGCAGGTAAGGGAAGTTGTCAGTCTGTGCCGGGGCGAACATGTTGATCAGCACCACGCCGTCGCGCCGGCCAATGATCTCCCATGTGTAATGCTCGCCGCCAACATCCAGAATCGTGCGGCACGCACTGTACTTTGAGACAAAATCTTTAAATCGGCGCCTGCGGAAGTATCTCCGCAC
>DATFDA010000129.1:0-3501 GCA_035252525.1 Candidatus Angelobacter sp.
AGAGGAAAGCAGTTCAACAGCATCATCAATGCGGAAGTGGATCCCATTACCGGAGCGCGGCGCGATGATGTGCTGATGGCGCGCGAAGATGTAGAACGCCTGGGGCTGAAAGACGGAGATGCGATCACTCTGCGCAATGAGTTGGGCGAGTTCCGCGGCCGGGTGAAGGTGGATCGCGTGAAGCCGGGATCGTTGCAGGCGCACTGGCCGGAGATCAATGTGCTGGTCCCGGCGGGGCGGCTTGATCCCAGCGGCGTGCCTGACTACAACGCGACGGTGGAAATTGTGGGCGCAAGCTGCCTGGCCGTCCCGGAGAGCGAAGCGCAAACCATCGGCGCGTAAGAGAACGAATACGGCCTGGCGTCTGGCGCTGGATCGGGGCTGGAGTTGGGCTGGTCAGATCACAAAAAGGTAGAAGTCCGGCTGCCTGGTCCTGCTGTCAGAAGAGAACGAATAAAAATTTAATGCCACTTTCTGAAGAGGTGAAAAAAATTATGGCGTCAGATCGTCTTGCAAATCGCTGGGGAATAGCAGTCGCGGCAGTATGTATGCAGCTGTGTTTGGGCGCTGCGTACGGATGGAGTGTGTTTAAGATCCCCTTGATGAAAACTGAACACTGGTCGGAAACTTCCGTCCAACTGAACTTTACACTGGCCATCCTGTTTCTGGGCGTCGGGACGGTGATTGGCGGACTTTGGCAGGACCGCGTAGGCCCACGCAAGGTCGCCACGGTTGCCGGCATCTTGTATGGCGCCGGTTATCTGTTGGCCGGCTACGGCTCCGCACATCATTCCCTCGGTACCATTTATGCGGGATACGGCGTCCTGAGCGGGTTGGGAATGGGCATGGGCTACATTACGCCAGTCGCAACCCTCGTCAAATGGTTTCCTGACAAAAGAGGGCTTATGACCGGCGTAGCAGTTTGCGGATATGGAGCAGGCGCGCTTGTGATGGCTCCTATAGCAGCCCCTATGATCGTCGCTCACAGCGTCGGCTATACTTTTGCGGCTTTCGGCATCGTTTATCTGATCGTAGTGGTGATTGCCGCGCAATTTTACGCCAATCCTCCGCAGGGCTGGACTTTACCCGGCTGGACACCAAAAGGTTCAGTTGCGAAAGCCGCAAGCGCATACAACTTCACCGTGCGTGAAGCTGCCGGCACCTGGCAGTTCTATCTGCTTTGGGCGATGTTGTTCCTCAACGTTTCCGCCGGCATCATGATCATCAGCCAGGCTTCTCCGATGGCGCAGTCCAAAGAATTTGTCGGCATGACCGCGTTGCAGGCAGCCGGCATGGTCGGCCTGATCTCCATCTTCAACGGCCTGGGACGCGTCTTTTGGGCCTGGGTTTCAGATTTCATTGGCCGCGCTCGCGTCTACTTCCTGCTCTTTGCCATCCAGGCTGTAGTGTTCTTCATGCTGCCCAGGATTCACGAAGCCACGCTGTTTAGCATCGCATTCGCCATTATCGGCCTCTGCTATGGTGGCGGCTTCGGCACTATGCCGTCCTTCACCGCCGACTTCTTCGGCGCCAAGTACATGGGCGGCATTTACGGCTGGGTACTGCTAGCTTGGGGCGCGGCAGCCATTCCCTCGCCTATCATGATCGCCAAACTTCACCAGTCTACCGGCGCTTTCTCGACTGCCGTGTATATCATCGCCGGCGTGATGGTGTGCTCGCTGGTGTTGCCGCTGGTTGCAAGACGGCCTAATCGCGATACTCAGGCACTGCGTATGTCAGAAGGTGCGGTGCGCGCAAGCTGATCATTTGTTCCAAATCACAACAGGCAGGCTGCAAAGCCTGCCTGTTTTATCGAATTAAAATCCCCCGCCCGTTAGCGTCTCTTATGCTTGAACTTCTTCCGCCCGTCAGCATAATCTCCCACCACTTGCCCGCTTCCCTTCAGCTTATATTTATAGGTCAGCAGCCCTTCCAGCCCCACGGGCCCGCGCGCGTGAAGTTTGCTGTTGCTGATGCCGATCTCCGCACCCAGCCCATAGCGAAACCCATCAGCAAAGCGCGTTGAGACATTGTGAAATACGCTGGCTGCATCCACTTCGTTCAGAAACTGTTCGGCTGCCGACGGATCTTCAGTGATGATGCACTCCGTGTGCCTCGACCCGTACTTTTCAATGTGATCGATGGCCTGCTGCACGTCATCCACCACTTTGATCGTGATCTTCAGATCAGAATATTCCGTGCTCCAGTCCTTTTCTTTCGCCGCAATAATCCTCATATCAGCACAGAGCTGTCGCGTGCGTTCACAGGCGCGCACCTCCACTGCGGCTGCCTGAAGTCCTTGCACCAGATGAGGCAGCAACTTCTCTGCCATCGCTTCATGCACCAGAACTTTCTCCACCGAATTGCACGCCGCCGGATATTGCACCTTGGCGTCAATCACCACATTCTTTGCCATCTTCAGGTCTGCCGTGCGGTCTACATAGATATGGCAAATCCCACTGCCGTGCCCCAGCACGGGAATGCGGCTGTGCTGAAAAACAAAGTTCACAAACTCCGTTGACCCGCGTGGGACCACCAGGTCAATCTCGCGTTCCATCTCCAGTATCTGCATTACCTCAGCGCGTTCTTCCAGCAGGCAAACTGTCTTTGCCAAATCCGCAGTGTGAGAAGAAAGAGCCTGTCGCCAGATATTCACGAGTACGCGGTTCGTGTGCTTTGCCTCCGCGCCGCCTTTCAGGACCAGCCCATTTCCGGTCTTGATGGCCAGCGATCCAACCTGCGGCACCACATCCGGGCGCGATTCAAAGATCACAGCAATCACTCCCAGCGGACACGGCACTTTGTACAACGTGAGCCCTTCATCCAGCTCTGTGGTTGCCAAAGTGCGGGCCAGCGGATCTTCAAGCATGGCGACATCACGCACCCGCATGGCCATTTCCTTCACGCCTGCGGGGCTCGTTTTCAGCCGTTTGAGCAGCACCTGGCAGGCAGAGTCTTTACCTGCCATTCGGCTGAAGATCTCGCAATCTTTTTGGTTCGCAGCAACAATTTCGCTGCTCCTGGCTTCCAGCATGTCTGCCGCACTCAGCAGGATCCCATTGCGTTCACTATCGGAGAGTCGCGCCAGCGCACGCGCCGCACGGCGTGTCTCCTGTACCTGGGCTCTCAAAGAAGCGGAAGAAATCTCAGTCGTGGCGGCCATGGGTGTTCTCCTTTTCGCTCAGGATGAGAAAGTTTTCCCGTCGCACCAGCACTCCTCGCGCTGGCCCATTTTGCATTGTCAACATCCGGGAAAGCTCTTGGCTTCCACACTCGGCCACGCCTCGCCCTATCACTTTGCCTTCGGCATCCATCACTGAAATCACCTGGCCGCTGGAAAATTCGCCTTCGCAGCCAGTCACCCCGGATATCAGCAGGCTGGCATGGCCATGCAGCACCGCTTTGCCCGCATTGGCATTGATGGAGACCCGTCCCCGCTCCGTGCTGGCAAACGCCAGCCAGCGTTTCTTACCCGCCATGCGCGAACCTGGCAGAAACAAC
>DATFDA010000130.1:0-2718 GCA_035252525.1 Candidatus Angelobacter sp.
GTTATGGAATACTTCTCGCGTTGCGTCAGGGCGATGTTTTGGCAGAGATGAAGCGGGCCGGAGAGAACGCGCTGATATCGAGTGGCAATGGCCGGCGCATCACCAGGTCAGCGACGATTTTGGCTGTGAGTGGCGCCAGCAAAATCCCATTGCGGAACAGACCGCTGGCGACAAACACGTTGCGCTCTTCCATCCGGCCTATGATGGGAAGGTTGTCCGGCGTGCCCGGCCGCAGTCCAGCCCAGCTTTCACTCACAGTCGCTGACGCAAGTTCAGGAATGTACCTCTCCGCCGCAAGGTGGAGGTTGCGAATGATTTCTGGATTGACAGACTTATCGAAACCAACATCTTCCACCGTGGTGCCGGCAAGAATCTTTCCAGAACCGCGCGGCACCAGGTAAACTTCCGGCGTTCTGAGCACGTGCTGCAGAAGCCTGCGCCGGGATGGCTGCAGATTCAGCATTTGCCCTTTTCGGGGCCGAACAGGCGCTCCCGACCATGCTCCCATGCAATTGATAGCGGTCTTGGCCGTGAATAGCCCCTGATCGGTCACGACCTCCGCTTGTGATACTGCGCCTCGCATTTGCCGAACAGTGACGCCACTACGCAATTCGATTCCCCCCAATTCTGCAGCGCGAACCGCTGCGCGCATAAGAAGAACCGGATCTACGCTATCTTCCTCTACAAAGCAGGCTTGGTGATCGCCTGGTGTTAGTTCAGGCTCCATGTCACGGAGTTCGTGAGGACTTAAGAGCCGGTAACTGTGCGGAGGAGTTTTTTCACCGAGCACAATTGTGCCTTGACGACGAAAGTCAACTCTGCAATCGGATACTTGCTCCAGTTTACGAACGAATTCCGGATAAACACGTGCAGACTCATCGGCCATAGGGCGCAATGGAAGTGGGGTTTCCGGGTCGTCTGAAGCGAGCATTCCCGCAGCCGCGGATGAAGCTTCACCGCCCGGTTCGGCGCGATCGAGCACCAGCACATTGGCGCCTCGTTCGCGGAGTTCCAGTGCCGTACAGATGCCGGCCAGACCTGCTCCCGCGACGATTGCATCCCAGGACGTCACATTGTAATTTTATGATGATTTGGTGCCGGGCTCACTGCGCGCCTTGCGTCGTCGCTTGCTTGGGGGTGTCACCTTCACTCTGTACCAGTTTGGAGAAGACGACCAACCGTTTGGGAGCAGGACCAATGTAGTAAGTCGGATAGCAGGTGATGAGCGTGAGCTGGGGATCAACAGTTTGCTTGAGGACAGCTACGTCGTCCGGCATGACAATTTTCTTGCCCGTCACCTGATAGTGGAAGACTTTCCCGCTCCGCTTGACCAGAATCTCATCGCCCTTGTTGAGCTCGTAGATATGACGGAAAAAAGTATCGCGATGAGCGGAAATGACGGCGTTTCCTGGTTCTCCGGGCGCGGCAGTGTCTTTGATGTGGCCAGGGCCTTCGTTAAGCATTTTGCGCGAGACTCCCTCCACCACGATGGCGTCGAGATTTATTTTGGGAATGACGACGCGCGTGAGCAGGTCATCCGCATTGACCTTGGGCACCCCTGGGACATTAGCGACAGCCGCCTGGTGTTCCCACTGCACTTCAAGCCTTTGCTGGCTGCGATACATGCCCCAATACTGCAAGCTCACGTAAACGAGCAGCGCCATGCCAATCACTATGAGGCAGAACGAAACGGCTCGGCGGCCGCGCCATCCGGACGCAATTCTGCCTGCCCGCAGCTTGCGGAAGAAATCCATACAAGGTTAGATGCAGCTAGTCGCCTACTTGTCCCCGCGCTTGCCCCAACGCGCTGAGATCAGGCCTCCCAGGGCCATGCCCGCGCCGATGACGGAGAGCAGCGCCGCGCCACTCTCAGACGGCGAGCTCTGAAAAAGAATGGCACCCTGGCTGGTAATTGGGTTCGCAGCCGCTGGCAGATTTCGAGTTGGCAGCGCAAAGCAGCTTGCTGCCATCAGCAACAACATTGAAAAAGTTCGGCAGGCCCTTTTCATCTGACGTCGCTCACTTTCTCCCCTTCCGGTTCATTCTCGTTGGAACCAATACAAAATATAAGAATTTATGTGCCAAATTTAAGCCTCGGGACGTCCATCAAAGAATTACTCATTGAATAACTGCAATGGCCCTAACTCTCGCAGTTGATGTTGAATAGGCCGTATTCGCGAACTGATGATGAGTCTCTTTGCTCATGAGGAGAGCAATTGATGGCCCAAACTGCGGGGCATCATCCGTCCAAATTGATCCGACCAGTTAGACTATGGACTCATGCCTGGTTCACTCACACGCGGACAACTGCTCGGCTATTTGGCACTTTGTCTCATCTGGGGCAGCACATGGCTCGCGATTCGCTTTGTTGTGCATTATGTTCCTCCTCTGGAAGCGGCAGCCATTCGATTTTTTACCGGCGCAGTCCTTTTGCTGGCAATGGCTGCAGCACAAAAGCGTGACTGGCCTGCGAGCAGGGAAGAGTGGCAGGCCATTCTGGTGCTCAGTCTCAGCATCATGGCTGTTCCTTACGGTCTGCTTTTTTGGGCGGAGCAGTACGTCACTTCGTCCATGACAGCGGTACTCTTCTCAGCCATGCCGTTGCTGGTAGCGCTGTTTACGCCCTTGATGATGCGTCGAACTGTGCCCAGGCGAGCCGTTTTTGCGCTGCTAATCGGCTGTGGCGGCTTGCTGCTACTTTTTCCAAGTGGCTTGAAC
>DATFDA010000131.1:0-8352 GCA_035252525.1 Candidatus Angelobacter sp.
CATGACATCGCCAAGAGGAAATTCATTACCGCTGGAATGACTGCCTTCGCTTTGATGGTCCCGCTTGCGTTTACATCGACATCCGGTTGGATACGGCGCATGGGAGGGAAACGCTGGCAGAAGTTGCACCGCCTGATTTACCTGAGCGCCACCGCCGGCGTAGTTCACTTTATATGGCTGGTCAAAGCCGATGAACGCAGGCCCATTGCCTACGGCTCTGTATTGGCGGCGTTGTTGCTTTTTCGTGCGGCAATCTGGATGTGGAATAGGACGCACACACGCCACAACGTTCCAGTGATGGCAACTGTTTTTTCCAGGCAGACCGCAAACCCACCCGATGTGCGGAGTTAGCGCTCAGCCCGCCTGCTCCTTTGTAACGCACTGAAAATACTGTGAGGAACAGCACTCAAATCGAGCGCTGGAGTATGCACCGCCGGGTTAGATTGCATCTTAATACGTGATGATTGCGCATTTTGATCTGGTTTTGGGGTGCTTGCAGGTTGACGTCACATCCAGGGGAGGTGTGAGTGACACGCAGCAGGCTTGAGGACATTAACGTGCTCGATCTTCTTGATCGCATGCTGGACAACGGCATAGTGGTTGATCCCTCCACTCGCGTTTATCTCATCGGAAACGAGCTGCGGCCCTCCAGAGAGCGGATGATCATTGAGTCGGTGCGTACACACCTCTGATGATGAATTCTGGCGCAATCCGGCCACCACAATAAGAAAAGCGCGCCCGAAACGGCGCGCCTGGCTCATTTTTTAATCTTCTCTATGGGTTGAAATCCATCTTGATCTGAGTTGTCTGATCGATCGGCTGGCCGTTTAGCGTAGCCGGTTTGAACTTCCACTGCTTCACCGCATCGAAAGCGGCATCCCGGAAAACAGGCTGGCCGCTGATCAGTTGTGGATTGCGGACCTTTCCATCTTTTCCCACAGTTACCTGCACCACAACCGCTCCGCTGAGACGGCGAATGCGTGCGATGGGCGGGTACATGGGTGGAACGGTCTTGAGAACGTGCATGGGCTCCAACTCAGACTGCGCAACCGTGGGTGCATCTGAGTTGACTGGGCGCGCCAGGTTGGAAAGTGCGTTGGAGCCGCTGCTCATGCTGAGTGTTGGACTGATTTGGACATCCTGCGGCGCCATAGCAGATGCAGAAAGCCGTGACGGCCCGCCGGCTGTGATTGCAACCGTAGCCGGCCCCGGTTTCTCCGTCTTTTCCGGTTCAACCGTTTTCTTTTCTTCTTTCTTTTCTTCGGCTGCAGCTACGTGCTCGGGTTTGCTTTCTTTCTTCTTGTTTTCGGCCGCGCTCACCGGTTTAGCGGATGAGTGGTTACCTTCCGCAGCGAATTGCTGATTGGGTGTTGAGGTTTCATTCGCCGTAACTACGGCACTGGCGGACGTGGTTGCTGCGTTTTGCGCTTGTTGCGAGTTGGCGGGAGTATTCGTGACTTGCGCCTGCTGTACCGGGACAACGGTCGAAGGCTTGCGCTTCATCGCGAAGAAGACCGCAACTGCAGCAATTACCAGAACGGCAACTGCGCCAAAAATCATCTTGGAACTTACGCCGGACTTCTTGTCTTCGGCGGCAACGGAGTCAAATGTGCCAAAGCTGGCTTTGATTTCCGGTCTCTGTTTTTCCTCGCGCTTGGGGAAGGGGACCGGACCTGGAACATCTGTCTTGATGGGTTCCACCTTTGCCACCGCGGGAACACGAACGGCGGCAGCCGCGCTGGCTGACCCTGAAGATTTGATCACCACCGGAGCTGGCAAGGGAGACGGAGTTGATGCCACTGGCTTTGGCATGGGAACAGAAGGTTCTGCCTGAATCCCTTCGTCTTTTGCCCGGCGCTCCTTCTGCAGCAGTACGGAGATCTGGTCCGCCATGGTCTTCAACACCGCTACATGCGTAATGGTGAAAGCATGGGCTGTGGGTGCAAAGCAAGCCAGTACGCCCACTACTTTGTTGTCATCGCGAATGGGAGTGACCACCATGGAGCGGATCCCCAGCGCTCGGATGGCGGCCGTGTCCACGCGGGTGTCAGTTTCAGCATCATCACAGCGGAGTTCCTTGCCCGTCTGGATGCAGAGTCCGGTAAAGCTGCCTTCCACGCGCAGAACTGCGCCGACTTCCGGGGCGGCAGAACCGCTGCGAGCGCGGCAAACAATTTCGTCGGCGTTGCCTTCGTTCAAAGCAATGGCAGTGCCGGATGCGTTGGTGAAAGCCTGGGCACGCTGCGCGATTACGCCTAATTCATCGCTCAGTGTCCGTAGCCTTGGTTTGGTTGTATCAGTAGGTTGCGTTGCCATGGTTGCGCCGTCCTGCAAACTTTTTCTCCTCGAATCTCGCGGCACACAAGTTAAATGCGCCACAAAACCTGATCACCCGCCTTACTGAGAGCAGACATTGCCTGCGCCTGGGCGGCAGCAGAATGTCCTTATTTTGAAGTGGCCCGAAGAAAACAACTGCTGTTGTGTTCCGAAGCCGGCGGGGGAAAGACGCGTGCGGCGGAACGGGTTAATGTTTATGGCCAGACGCGCTTTGTTTTGTCGCCTGCGGCAGCCCCGTTGGTCTGCACTGCGACCGGACGCGCCGCTTCAGGAGCGGAAGCATTTCCGCCCTCCAGAATCCGTGCCGCTACCCGGAGGGCTTCGATTTCTGCCTGGAGCCCCGAAATCTGCGCTTGAAAGATCGCGATCTGGTTTTCCTTCTCCTTGATCGCGTCATAAATATTGTTCATTGTGGTAAGCCTCTCGCTCGCGAAATATATCAACGGCGCAACCATTGTCAACGTAACCAGCAGGACAGTGGTTCAGTTCTTCACCCTAGTTGGGTGTGTCGGTCGTGCAATGCGGGCATGGAACGAAAGTTTTTTCGGACACGGAGAGTGCGCAGAAACAAGCTTGAAATCGGGTGAAACAGGTACAAACCCCGAAGCTGGTTCCTGCGCAGGGGTAGCGGGCAAAACATCTCTTTATCCTGCTCTTGCGGTTACCATCGTAATCTGGAAACCGGAGCCATACGGCCAATGGAGTGCCGAAGCAAATTTCGGATTTTAATAAATCAACAATTTTCCCCTGTAAAGGATTGTAAAGGGGAGTAGAATGCTGCAACCTCACGGGCCTGCTCTTAACTGCGCAGGAGCGTAGAGGGACAACGAAGGAGAACCCTCCCCATGAAGCGTTTGGCTCTCGTTTGTATCGTGGTGCTCTTGTCGAGTTTCGTTGCGATTTCGGCAGCAGCCCAAAGCGCAGCATCAGCGACCATCATCGGAACGGTTGTTGATCCCCAGGGGGCGGTTGTTCCTGGGGCTAAAGTCACTGCAACCAATGCAGCCACGGGAGTCGGTCGTACCGTGGATACAACTTCCAGCGGAAATTACACCATTCCCAACCTGCCGCCTGGAACATACAACGTCCGGGTTGAAGCAAAGGGCTTCGCGGCAGGCGAGACCAAGGGAATCGCGCTGAACGTCGGCGACCAGCGTGACCTCGGTTTCAAGCTGGCTGTTTCCGGAGCTAGTGAATCCGTGGAAGTAACAACCGAGGCTCCTCTTATTGAGACAACGAGGACTGACGTTTCGAGTTCAGTAACTGATCTCGATATGCAGCGCCTGCCGACGATCTCTGGAGCCGGCGGAGTTGTGAATGATTATGCGCAACTCGCGTTGACTGCTCCTGGTGTGAAGCTAGATACGAGCGGTCTTACGACGGATTTGATTGCTCCCGGCTCGATCAATAACCGCGGCAACCTGTACATGGTTGATGGAGCGAATATCACGGACCAATTGGTTTCAGGCCGTGACGGCACTGGCGCATCAGTTGACGAAGTTCAGGAATTTCAGGTTCTAACGAACAACTACAACGCCGAATACGGCCAGGCAACGGGGCTGGTCATGAATGTGGTTACAAAATCCGGAACCAATGGAGTTCACGGGGAAGGCCACATGTATTTCCGTGGACGCAATCTTGCAGCATCCGCTCCGTTCTACAACTTAAACTTGTTCCAGAATGCTCTTCCAAGGTCCACGCCTTCAGTTACACAACCGCACTGTCCAGATTCAGATTTCACAGGGGGAACTCTGACCAGCCTGGATGGTTGCGATCGCGCTCCATTCCACAGGAAAGAAGGAGGATTCACAATTGGTGGTCCATTTATTAAGGACAAGTTATTCTGGTTTGGCAGCTATGAATTGAGCCGGGAGGGGGCGCCTCTGACGCTAACTCCTGGAGCGGCCGAAGGCGGCCCAGTAACTGTTCAACAGCCCACCAATAATCTACTGTACTCTGGCAAAATCGACTACAAAGTTTCACAGCAACACTCCCTTTCCATGCGCTATTCAGTTGATCGTTTGAGAGATAGCAACGTGATAGTTCAAACTGGCAACAATGTAACCGCGGATGATCTGACTGCCAGAACGGTCAATGTTGCAGCCTTCAATGCTGGTTTCATCTCGACATTAACTCCGACGCTGGTTAACGAAGCTCGTTTCGTATTTTTCAGATTTGTGACGAGCACGACCGACAATTCATCGGCACCAGGAGTCATTCATCCTGACGGGACGCAAACAGGAGCTGACTTCTGCTGTCCGCAGGGCGGCTTGCAGAAAAGATATCAATACATCGATAACTTAACGTGGACCCATGGAAAGCACACGATGAAATACGGTTTCAACATTAGCTACTATCCATGGTTTTCGCTGTTCCCGCAGTTCCATTTCGGCCAGTATCTGGTTGATCCCGTCACGGGCCTGCCCAGCAGCTTTACTTTTGCTGTCGGCTCTGGGGAAGTAACATCCAAGGACAACATCTATGGTTTTTATGCCCAGGACACCTGGAAAATCACAAACAAGCTGACCCTGAATTATGGTTTGCGCTGGGATTATGAAGCAGGGGCATTCAAGGGCGGAAAGATTCACGGCCCGAACGGTACTTGTTTCCAGGGAAATGGCCTGATCTCTGCATGCAGTTCTGACAAGAACAACTTCCAGCCGCGGCTTGGATTTACGTACCAGTTGTTCAACAACACGTTGCTTCGCGGCTCCTTTGCCGAGACGACAATGTTGGCATTCAATAATGTAGTGCTGGACTCGTTGAACTTTGATGGTACTACTCTCAACACGATTACAACGTCAGATCCTGCCGTGCTGGCTTTCTTCCCCAACGCCCCGGATCCAGCTCTATTAGCCGGTGGAGTTGCATGCCCCCCAACATGCGGTCGCGTTCGGCCCATTGCACCGAATCTCAGGAATCCGGAACTGAGGTCTGTGAATCTTGGAATTGAACACGAATTCTCCAAAACTTTCGTGGCAGGTGTCCAGTACATCGGGCAATTTGGATTCGGCCTCTTTGGTGAGCGCGACACCAATGCTCCGCCAATGATCGCGGATCCGGCGCATCCCGGATTCTTTTTCTACGGGCCCCGGCCCAATGATGTGTTCGCCGCCATCAGAACGAATGAAAACTCGCGCACGTCACATTACAACGGGCTGTTGATAAGCGCTCAAAAGCGTTTATCAAACCACATTCAGTTCAATGCCAGTTACACCTGGTCGCACGCTATTACTTCTGGTGAAGATTTCTTCGGCATTTCAGAACCTGGAGATTTCGTGAACATCGGGCCTGAACTCGGTCCGGCTTATAATGATCTTCGGCATGCCGCAAATATGGGAGTGGTGTTGGATTCGGGCAAGATGTTCAGCAATCACTTTGCTGGAGCCATCGCTAACAATCTCGGCCTGAGCTGGGTTGGGCAAATCCAATCCGGACGCCCGTATCCTCTCTCCACCGGAAGTTCTTCTTTTGGCGATGGCAACCGGTTCTTCGGTGCGGGCAGCGAAACGCAGCAGCGTCCCAATGTTCTGCCTGATGGGACTATTTCTGTTGCTGGAATCGGCTCGATCGATCAAGGCAATGCCAACTTTGGCCCCAACGCACAGGCCAATTGTGTGGCGGCGGGAAATCCTGCTTCGCAATGCGCCTTAATTGTCCAGAACACATTTCTCATTCCAGGAGCGAGTGAGTGCACGAGTGCCACTGTGACCTCGTTCGGGGCAAGTTGTCTGGGCCCTGTCGATGCTTTCGGAGATCCAGTGGAGTTTCAGCTCGCCAACGGAAGTCTCGAAAGGAATGCTGCTGTAGGGTCTCCGTTTGTGAAGTTTGACGCTTCTCTGCACAAGACATTTAATATTCCAGGAAACGAAAACCTTAAACTCGAACTGCGGTTTGATGCCTTCAATGTTTTGAACCACAGCAACTGGAATTCGTTCAACAGCAACGACGTTCTCACTGCGTTGCCTCTATCCACCGACCCCAATTGCACCAGTTGCTTGCGGCTTAACGGCACTTTCGCTGGCGCCAATGGTCAAACTCTACGCATCTCGGATTTGCGTAAGGGTAAAGTCAGCAGCAATTTTGCAAATCCGCTATTTGCTGGTCTGGGTGATCCCGGGGGTGCGGATATCCCCAGAACACTGCAACTCTCATTCCACGTACGCTTCTAAACGGAACATCGTGCCAAAACCAAACGGCGGGCTCTCGCGGCCCGCCTTTTTAGTGTTTTGGAAACCGCCGAAATAACGCTTGACACTACCTACAGAAGTAGGTATTATCTGCCTACAATTGTAGGTAAACAAATGAGCAGACGACTATCACAGGCGCAAACCGACCCGAATCTGAGTCCAGCGCAGCTTGAGATCATGAATTTGTTCTGGGAGCACGGCGAGATGGGCGTTGCTCACGTGTGGAAGCTGCTTGGCGAGCGGCGCTCCGTGGCCCGGAATACCGTGCAGACAACACTGACGCGCCTGGTAGAAAAAGGCTGGCTGCAAGCGCGGGCGGAAGGGAACACACACTACTTCCGGCCTTCAAGAGCGCGCCGGCCGGCGCTGCGGGGAATCGTAAGCCAGTTGCTTGACTCGGCTTTCGGTGGATCAGCCAGCGGCCTGGTGATGGCGCTGCTGGAAAACCGCCGGCTCTCCGCAGAAGAGGCGGAGCGCATCCGCAAGATGATTGATGACGCACAGGAGGAGAAGAGATGAATTCCTCATTGCGAGCTTTGGATTCTCTGTTCCCGGCCGCGTTAACAGTCCTGCTTTTGAGCACAGTGCTGCTGATTTCCGCAATTGCGGCATCCGTTCTGCTGAAGCGCTTCGCTGTAGTCCGGCATGCGATCCTTTTATCGGCTCTGATCACCATCGTCTTATCTCCTGCAATGATGGTCCTCGCCGGACATCTCGGCGCGCCGCGTTTTGGCGCACTTCCCGGCGCAACGGTTCTGCACACCACAGCTCTGCGCCCGGCTGCCTCACCGGTGCAGACCAATAACCATCCTGCTGCCGCGCCTGCCTTAACCTGGCCCGGAATTTTCATTCTGCTGTGGATGTTGGGCATATTCTTTGGGACATTGCGCCTTTTCCGCGGATTGCGCGTGATGAACCGCATTCGCAGATCGGCCAAGCCGGCTTCGGAAGAAATGCAGGCAGCATTACATGATCGCCTGCGCGATCTAGTCGGGGATGCTCCTCCCGCCATTCTTACCTCAGATCAGGTAGGAGTGCCTGTAGCGCTGGGATGCTTGCGGCCCGTGGTCGTGCTCCCCTCAACATTCCCGGACCGGTTCAATCAACATGAGTTGATGCAGATGGTTCTTCACGAATGCGCTCACGTCAAACGGCGCGATACGGCGCTCGGCCTTTACCAGCGAATTCTCACCATCCTGCTGTGGTTTCATCCTTTTTTGTATTTGGCAAACAATCTGCTTGATGCCGCGCGGGAAGAAATCTGCGACAACTATGTGCTCCGCCTTGTCCCGGCCAGCGATTACGCACGAACACTGCTAGCGGTGGCCCAACGATTAACTTCGTTTCCAAATGGATGTTTTGCTCCCACCCTGGTTCGGTCGGCACCTCAACTGGAACGCAGGGTCGCGGGACTGCTTTACGCAAGGAGATCAACTATGACTAGATTGAGCTTCAAATCGCTATCCGTTATTGTTGCCGCGTTTATCGGAGGCGGTATTGTGCTTTCCTGTATGGCGGCAACGCCGCAGGCGCCGGTGAATTCATCCAACGAACTCACGCACGTTGTTCCCTTTGAACTGGGGACCTCATATTTCCCGAACGGTGACAGCATTACAATCGATCAGGTGCTTGGCACCTCGGACATCATCAGCGCCGGTAACGTGTATCAGGTAAAGGGCACCTACAAACTCGTCTCGCAGGATAAAGCCATGCTGGTAACGTACGAGACCACGCGTGGCTCACAGTCTACCCCCGTCCTGCGCACACAAAAAGTGAGCGTGGCAAAGGGCGAAGGCCAATTTACTCTGATTTTCTACATGTGGTA